>JAJRBU010000183.1 GCA_028679315.1 Methanoregulaceae archaeon | reverse complement strand
CAGCGGATATCTCATTATGAGGGATGCCAAACTTGCTCGTTGCCAGGCCTGTCGCAATCTTCGGGTGTGTCGGGACTTCAAGGGCTGGGTTCACCCGGAACGCGATCTTTACCACTTTTTTTGCAGCCTTTGCAACAGCATCGAGCTGGCGAAGTTCATCAAGCGAGTCGACCGAGACTTTTACTCCTTTGCTGACAGCAAGCTGCAGGTCGGAAGGTGTTTTGGAACTTCCATTGAAGAGGAGCTTTTCCGGTGCCATGCCGGCTTCGAGAGCGAGGTGGAGTTCACCTGAGGAGAAGACATCCGCTCCTGCACCGACCCGGGCAAGGGCCCGAATCACTGCAAGGTTGCCATTTGCTTTTGCTGCAAAGAGTACCTGCACCTTCGGGTACCGGGCAAGAAGGGCTTTTTCGTAGTTCTGGTACTGTTCCACAATCCTGTCCTCACTGGTTACATACAGTGGCGTCCCGTACTTCTCTGCAAGAGCGACACAGTCCTGTCCATTGAGGTGGAGATGACTGTTTTTTATTGTCAGGTGGTGGGGGAGGTTCACAAGTCAAGCCTCCGCATCCTCTCCAGTGCCTCCCGTATCCTTTCAACCGGGCGGGTAAGGGCAAACCTCACGTATCCTTCGCCGTTTGAGCCAAAACCGATGCCAGGGGTTGCCACGATGCCGGCTTCATTCAGCAGCCTGGCGGAAAATGCCATACAGTCCTGCACCGGGAGCCAGACATAAAAAGTCGCTTTGGGTGATGGCACGTCAAAGCCCAGATCCCGCAACCCTGAAATGAGGACGTTCCGGCGTTCCTGGTAGACAGAGCAGGCTTCTTTCACACAGTCCTGCGATCCGCGAAGAGCAGTGACTGCGGCCTGCTGCACTGCATTGAAGACCCCAGAGTCCACATTGGTCTTAACCCTTGCCAGCCCGGCAAGTATATCTGCATTGCCGACTGCCATGCCGATCCTCCAGCCCGTCATATTATAGGTCTTTGAAAGCGAGTGCATCTCAATACCAATTTCCATTGCACCATCAGTCTCAAGGAACGAAGGAGCCTGGTAACCGTCATACGAGATCTCGGAGTACGCATTATCCGAGACCACGACAATATGGTGCTTTTTTGCAAAGTCCACGATCTCGCTGTAGAAGCCGTCAGGCGCGACCGCTGCAGTCGGGTTATTCGGGTAGTTGATGAACATGAGCTTGGCTGCTTTCACGACCTTTTTAGGGATATCGTCAAGCACCGGGACAAAATTATTCTCCTGTGTCAGAGGCATCTCGTGGACAATCCCCTCGGCAAAGAGGGTGCCGGTGCGGTACACCGGATAGCCCGGGCTCGGGGCGAGTACGTAGTCGCCCGGGTTGACAAAGGCTTCCGCGATATGTGCTATGCCGTCTTTGGAACCCATAAGGGCAAGAACCTCTTTTCCCGGGTCGAGCGGAACATTAAACCGGTTTTTGTACCAGTCCGCTGCTGCACTCCGGTACGCAGGCATGCCAGAGTAGGAGGGGTAGTGGTGGTTTTCCGGGTTTCGTGCCGCTTCGCAGAGCGATGTAACGATATGCTGTGGTGTAGGGAGGTCCGGATCACCAACACCGAGATCAATGATGTCAACACCTTTTCTCTGTTGTTCACCTTTCATCTCGTCGATCCGGGCAAAAAGGTACGGCGGGAGACTGCTCATGCGTGACGCGTACATAGCTAATACCTGTTGGTGCCCGGTGTTTATAGTAATTAATGCTCCCGTCAGGTAGTTCCGGCAGGAGGCTATGAAATGATTATGCTTATTACTCTGGAATAAAAAATGAGCCCTATGGAGACAAGACTGGAAATAATCTGGAAAAAACGCAACTTCGGTTTATCCATAGGGAGAAACTGGGTGCGGGAAGAGTGCATATGACTCCGGAAGAAGAGATAGTCGTTATCTTCTCCACTGCACCTCCGGACAAATCCGGATCGCTGGCAAAGATGCTCATCGACCAGCGGATTGCAGCCTGTGTTAATGTTGTCCCGGTGCGTTCGTACTACAACTGGCACGGAGAGTTCTGTAATGAACAGGAACACCTCCTGATCGCGAAGACCACCACGCAAAAAGCAGGAGAGGTTATAGCGGCAATAAAAAGTCAGCATCCCTACGAAGTGCCGGAGATTATTGCACTCCCTGTCACCCACGGTTATCTCCCGTACCTCGACTGGGTGCGCCAGGAGACGCACTGATGGCCCTTTGCCATCACCGGGGCCTGCAGGTCAGGAACGGGATACAGGAAGGAATTGAAGATGCGATAACGATTGAGGACCAGTTCCGGATATTTTTTAATGATTATCCGATAGCCGAGATGGTTGCAAGCCCGGACCAGCTCCGGGAGCTTGGTGCCGGTTTTGTCATTACGGAAGGAATTACCCGCTGTGTGGATAAGGTCCGGCTTGAAGGTGACAGCATCCTTGTGTATTCCGATACCGGTTGCGATGCCCCGCGCTTAAAAAAAGGGATAGGATCCTCCGGGGGGGCGTGTATCCTCGGCATACCTGGAATCGTGTCATCGGATATCCGTCTCACACCCGACGATATCTTTTCCATTACCCGGGAAATAGAAACTGAAGAGTGGCGCAGGACCGGTGCAGTCCACTGCTCTGTGCTCTTTTGCGGGAATACCTGTGTGGTAAGGAGCAGTGATGTGGGCAGGCACAACACCGTCGACAAGGTCGTCGGCTACGCGATCCTTCACGGGATTGATCTCTCGCTGTGCGTGATAGGCTGTACAGGACGACAGCCTGCCGGCATGGTCAGGAAGAACGCAAATGCCGGGATACCTGTAGTAGTCTCCCGTGCTGCTTCGACAGATAAGGGAATTGCAACTGCGGATGCAGCCGGCATTACTCTGATCTGTTTTTCCCGGGGTGACCGTTTTACCATTTACACTCATGCGGAACGCATCTCAGGTGTATTGGACAGATAATGCACAAGATTATTGCCTGCGGCCATAAAAATGGATGTAGTACTCAATGGTCAGGAACTGGTCAATGTGTCAGGTGAACCAATAACTCCCAGGGGATCGGCGCTCCTTGTTCTCGGGTGCCCACAGGTACCGGTGCAGACAAGTATCGCGTTATATCTGATCAACCGCCTCAGAAAATCAGGAATCGTAACAGTTGTAGCCGGCAACAAATCGGCAAATACCCTTCTCCTTATTGCTGATCCTGACCGTCATTATCTTGGAGAAGTGATGGATCTTGACCGTGCGGTGGGTTTGATCTCTGACAAGAAACGGGACTTTGACCGCTGCTTTGTTTTCATCCACAACGATGCCGGCGTCACCTATGCAGCGACGATGGGTGTAATTTCGAAGGCGAAGCTCTTCACTCTAATTTACGGGGAACATTACGATGATCTGGTAAAACAGGTTGATTTCCCCTGCACTATAATAGCCGCAAAAGCGGTGCATAATCCGTTGCCCCTGAAAAAAGCCATCGATGAGGTGACCCCATGGGCTGCGTAGAATCGATGAATTATGAAATCCTCATGCGCAATGCATCATTCAGGGAATGCAGGGACTATATCAGACAGCATTTCAGGGAGTTCATCGATGTCCAGCCAGGATTTAAGATCTTTGACATTCACCTCATCGGGATTCCGCCGATTGCGATAGGACTCGATGCGGATTTCATTGTTTTTCCGTATACAAAACCCTGCCATGGTACGTTTCTTCTCAGGATCGAAGACACCGCAGAAGCCGCCCGTCTGCGCAGGCTGAAGAAGTGAGCGGGTTAAAGTATTTTACAAAAATGTATGTGGCCTAAGGTAGACACTCATACATAATCTGACCCGTGCTTATCGTTCTGCCTCCATCCCAGAGTGTATAAGCGGATATGACCTGAATCAAACACAGCCGGGAGAAATTTCTGATGCCAGCCAAGGGAAAAGTACTCTTCATGGATGACGAGCAGATTATCGTCGATATGACACGCGACGTCCTGAAATTTCTTGATTATGAAGTCATGTTTGCAGAAGATGGCCTGGCTGCAATCGATCTCTACAAAAAAGAGAAATCTTTGGGTGTTCCGTTTGATGTTGTTATACTGGATCTCACCATCCCATCAGGTCTTGGGGGAAAGGAAACGATCAAGGAGCTCAGAAAACTTGATCCTGGTGTGAAGGCCATTGTATCCAGCGGATATACAGATGATCCCGCAGTCCTCGATTTTTCAGGTTATGGTT
>JAJRBU010000257.1 GCA_028679315.1 Methanoregulaceae archaeon | reverse complement strand
AACTAGGATCAAACCGGTTTTTGTTTATCCATTCGGATGATGGCATACCTTCGTTCTCCGCTACTTGAAAGACACGATGATGATAACAATCTATCTACCCATAGGTCTGATAAACGCTATTGCTCGTCCCAAGTCCCCCAAATCTGGGAGGGCGAGGCGATGGTTGCAGCAGTTGTGGTTTTGTCAAAAGATCTCGTTGTTATCCGGGGTATGACGAGATTTAGGAGAAGGTCCCGACTTTGAGGAGAGGAGTCTTCAGCTGAACAAGATGGGACATATAAACAGCTTTATATTTTTCCAATATTATTTCTAAAATGCACAAATCTTCTGTGATTTGAACACATGTGTAATAAATCACGGCTAAGGATCTTCCTTAGTATACACCAAATTTATGCTTATTTTACAATTTTAAGCGTTAATTGAAGATATTTTAGTAATTTTTATGATTTTAATTAACTCTCTTTTAATGGGGGAGAGATGCGTTCTGGGTTATCCCTTTCATCAGGCGAATGGCGCAATAATCGCCGCACATTGAACACTCGCTCGTATCTCCTGCCAACTCTCGAGCCCTTATCTCATCCATGGCTAGGGCGAATTGGCCATCCCGGTCCAATGCGGCCCTCTTAAGAGACATTTCCCTGTCTGCTGCATCTATACCGTATTTCACAATATCTCCTATATGTGCAGCAATCCTGAAGGCGAGGAGACCTTCTTTCACCTGTTCAGATCCGGGAAGCCCCAGATGTTCCGCCGGTGTTATGTAACAAAGGTAATCGGCCCCGGCAGCACTAGCGGCACTTGCACCAGCACATCCTGCGATATGGTCATAACCAAGTGCAATATCTGTCGGGAGGGGGCCTGCAACAAAAAGCGGAAATGGCGAAATTTTTTTATAATGCCGGATAAGAGGGGCAATTCGATCATACCGGATATGGCCTCCCGCTCCCTCAATAATAACCTGGACCCCCCGTTCCCTGGCATAACGACCGAGCTCACCATTAATTTTTATTTCTTCCATCTGGGCTTTGTCCCGGCCATCATGGATTCCCCCGCTGCGAGCCGTATTTCCAAGAGATAGTACGATATCATATTGCCGGAAAATATCAAGGATTTCATCGAACCGCTCGATAAAGGGATTCTCACACGAATTGAGATGCATGTAAACAGAAGTAATTGATCCTCCTTTTGAAACAATTCCGGCAACCCTTTTTTTCCGTTTCAGGAGGCCAAGAATCCGGGTGTCGACACCATGCAGCACCATGGAACTCACCCCGCTGGCGGCTTGTCTGCGTATGGTAGAAAGAATATCATCACCACTCATCTTCTCAATCCCAAACCGGGCAGCAGCTTCATAGATAGGGACTGTCGTAAGGGGCACAGATGTGGACCGAAAGATCTCATCACGAATCATCTGAATATCTCCTCCCATTGAGAGGTCGGTGATAGTATCCGCACCAAACCGCTCTGCAATCCGAGCTTTCTCTATCTCTGCCAAAAGAGATATCTGAGAGCTCGAGGTTCCAATATTCACATTTACCTTGGTACGGAGTCCCTTTCCGATACCGACATTACGAACCCCTCTACGCATGATGACTGCACTGCCATCAATGATCCTCCCTAGCAACATGTTCGTGTCGATTCTCTCACAGTCTGCTACCTGAATGATGGATTTGTTTACTTTTCCTGCTCTGGCCGCTTCAAGGATTGTCGCCATATAGTCGCCTTGAGAAACTGCGTGAAGGTCCCGGTTAAAGCTGCCGGGTACCCCGGAGGCTCCAAATTTAACCCCCTCTCGTTACAACGGTTGAAGGGAGATAGAACAATCTACTAATTTGTACAGTGATTTTAACACTCACGTCAATCATCACGGCTGGGGCTAAGGATTTGAAGATAATCCATTCATCACCTATTTTTACACTTCCGATCAGATTGCGTAGCAAAATTCAATTATATCGAATTAGCCCCAAGGGCATCCATCATGATCAATGCCTCTCCGCTGGGAGAGGAGGAGGCCATCCCTTCAGGGCGAGGAGCGAAGGGGGTAGCAGTGCCCCTTCGGAAGCGATGAGAGACCGGGGGAGTGGATGGCCCCAGTGGCCTGAGCGGTGCCGGTTATGACATGCATCAGCGGGTCGTCGTGCTGTCGCGAGCCACCGAGCGTCAGAGGATGTAGAGGATACAGCAACAAGCACGATGCGAAGCATGGTGCGAGGAGTGGGAGGGAGCAGGCGATGCGATGTGAACGGAGCGAGCAAGCATGGCCGTCACGAGGAACGGAATCTAGGGTTCTGGTAAGCCCAAAGATTTTAATAAAAAAATGTAACCCTTTTACCCGTTTAATTCCGGCATTGAATCTGGGACCGTGAACTATACCCGGGCTATCGCGTAATTTCAACCCCCACCTCATTTCTCCGCATAAATCCCGGAGTATAAGGCGCATTATAGCGCATTAAAAACGGTGTTCCAACAACCATAATATTTGATTCTTCGAGTTTTTTGAGGAGCCTCTCACGAACCTGGGCGACATCACTCGCCGAGGCCCTTCCGCTGAACCGGATGACCGCCAGTTCCCTTGAGGGTATCTCCTGGATACGAATCCGGGTATCAATTGGTTCGGGCACTTCCTTCATACTATAAGACGCCGGCAGGACAAATGACATCGCGTTCGTCTCTGAAATCACAGGGGTTGTCATGGCAATCTTCTCCGGGGTTATGACCGGAGAAGTCATGGGTAATTTCTTTCCGGAATGGTTATTCCCCGTGATATACCGGAAGAGGATCCAAAAGTTTTCATTTTCATTCGTGCCAGTAACTGTGGCAAGGATTATGGAAGGATACTTCCGGAACTCCACCTCTCCTACACCCCCACTCTCTTCATACCTGATTGTCTCGGTCATGATTCCTCCATCACAGGGGTAATTATCTTAGACTATATAATTTCGCATACGGCAACCACCTGGGATGAGGCCGGAGAGATTAGAGTATGCGAATTTCATGACCCTTAATTTCATGGAATTATTCTGGTGGTTTTTTCGTTGCAGGAACACTAAAAATCCTGCCAATATTCTGAATTATTGTGAAATAGTCTGACCAACCCCGTTCGTGAACCTGGTGAACCAGGCCTAAGCGAGCGAGCGCCGGTTACGACATACATCAGCGGGTCGTGCGATCGCGAGTCATTGAGCGACTGCAGAGGTACTGGACACAGCGACGAACACACAACGAAACATGGTATGAGGAGCGGGAACGAGAAGGCGATGCGATGTGAACGGAGCGAGAGAGCATGGCCATCGTCAGGACCAGGAGCATTCTAAAAACAGACACACGATGTGAGTGAAGGGAGGGGAGAGCACCGGGCGAAAGGAGGAGCGGAACGACGAGCGGAGGGAGCATGGTGTGACGTCAATGAATTCCTCCTCGTCAGGCTCATCCCCACATGTATTTACATTAGAATTGAGAAGTCATGGTATAATGAACGGAGCCTAACCACTATGGACAAATTCATGGAAACGGCTAAAAAGATGGAGCAGATGTCCCCGGAAGCGAAGAAACAAATGATGACGAAGAACCGGTCGATGTGCATCTGTGCCAAGTGCCCAACCTACAACTCGTGCATGAAGGAGAAGAACGAGCTGCTCTTCTGTTCCACGGGGAAGAGCGCATGTAGCGTGGAGATGAAGGCCTGTATCTGCCCGACCTGTCCGGTTACTGCCATGATGGGTCTGACCCACGCATATTACTGTGTAAAAGGCAGTGAAAAAGAATTGCGGAGGATGTAATCTCCATCGTTCAGGTATCCCGATCGGAAAAACAGGTGAATCATATGATGGTCATTGAAGACAATACAGAGAATATGGAGATCTGCAAGAAGTTCGTTGGGACCTGCTCCACGTTTAAAGAGAACCGTATAAAGGAGACCCCTCCCCATGCCCTATTCTGTGCACGTGGCAAGTCCTAGGATGCCGCCAGGGCGGCTGACAAAGGATGCAACTGCTTCGGTTGTGGTGTGTTTACAAAATACAAACTGAAGGGAGGCTATTTCTGTCTCCATGGGACTGAAGGTTCCAAATAATTCAATTGTTTTCTGACAACTCGTGTCCTTTGTTGTGTAGGTCGTCCCCCCAAACCCTTTACATACTCCCTTATAGAAGTATCCACTTTGAGGTCCCTGGGATGGATCCGGAATAACAGAAAAACATGATGAAAATGCTCCTCCTAATAGGAGTGATTCTCTGGCTCATCGGTTTCCTGATGGCAATATCCGTACTCACCATAGAATTCACGACATTCAAACCTGCCCTTGAATAGATCTATGAGCTTCCGAAAGTAACGTGGGAAAACGCCGATCGTGCGACAAATCCCGACTTCCTCGACCTCCGAATCATAACTAACTCTTACTGCCCTATGCTTCTTACCCTGAAACTGGTGGGACTCGCTTTCATTCTGTCGGGTGTATTTCTATCACCGATTGCAATACAGAAGGCATGGACCATGATGCCAGTCAACCTGGGGATGATGCTGAAAGGAGAACAGGGCTGAAAAGTTACCTTATAAACACCCAAATATCATTTCTCAAAAAATTTTCCTCTGATTCTGAAATCATTGTGAGATGGGGAGTATACACTATCGGATGGGCTCCTGCTTCAACTGGTAAGCCAGCCGGAGCGAGCTGTGGATGAGGTTCTGAAGGTCTTCCTGCGTATATTTATTCTGCTGGATCTGATCCCAGTCTTTGGTGGTATCCTCATCGTTTTCCCCGACCCACGAGGCAATTGACACATCGGGGATATGGAACCCCAACCACGCGAAGAAGTTCAGTAGATTACCGGCGACATGCTGGATGCCATCGACGTGACCGATGATGATAAGTCCGGCGACCTTCTTCTGGATCATCCGGTTGCCAAACCATGAATACTGATTCTCAATGGAGTTCATCCGTTCTACAAACTTCTGCACGAGAGCGCTGTGGTTGTTCCACCGTATCGGCGTGGCAAGGAGAAGGATGTCGGTATCCAGGACCGCATCGTACACCGTCTGCATTTCATCATCAGGATACTTGAGCGTGCTCTGGCAGGGATAGGTACAGTATGCCGGATTCTCGGAGTAGTTCCCTTCGCAGTCATAGATCTTCAGGTCTTTTAAGCGCAGGAACCGGGTAGAGCAGCCGTACGACCCGTACTGGGCGAGGGCATTCTGCAACAACCGTTCTGATTTCGACATCCCGGATTGCTGGCGGCTGGAACCCGAAATCCCGAGAACCTTTATCCCTTTGGCCTTATCGGGAGCAAGAGGTTCAACGATCCCGACACCGAATTTTCGTCCGACAAGTGGGGCAGGCATACCTAACCGTTCTACACCGGATGATTTGGATATACCGGATCAGAATCAGGGACAGCAGAAGTAATTGATCCTCCTTTTAAAACAATTCCGGCAACCCTTTTTTCCGTTTCAGGAGGCCAAGGATCCTGCCTAACAATATAAAAAAAAGCCTTTTTAAATATGCAATAACCAACAGATCCTGGAACCCACCGCGCAAAAAATGCCATTCATATCGTCGAAAAACGGAGGTGACCCTTGTCATTACCGGTCTCCCCAGGGTAACTCGTCAACCAAAAAGACCCGGTTGCAGGATTACCTGAAAGTATTATGAGAACCACAAAACACCAGAAAGCATTGCTATTCGTCGTATTCAGAGGGAACCCAAAGAGGAAAAAAAGGATTTTCAGCGCTTCACCGTCACATTCCCCGGATTATAGATCCCCGACCCGACCCAGAACGTCCCGTCCACATCATGCACGTAGCAGAGCTTCGGTTCCACCGCCATCTCGTGTGCGGGGTTTACGAAGTGGACGGTGATAAATCCACCTCCATTCCGTGCGAGGTCAATCTCCTTCTGGATGAAGAGCTGCCCCATGGTATCCTTCTCGTTGAACCGGTCGGTGCCAACCCAGTCGGGTATTGCTGGTGTTGCAAGGCAGGTCCCGTTGTAATCGACGGCAAAGACATACAGTTCGTCCCGGACAAAGGACCCGTTCGGGTTGTTGAACTCGGCGAGCGCCTTCTCCCGGCCGTTGGCCTTTGCATACGCGACTGCCTCGTTGACAAAGACCTGCACCCGCTGCTCATCGGCGGTGAGGTTGGCCACTAGGGTCGGTGTCGGAGTGGGGGTTGGTGTAGCAGACAAAGACGGTGTCGCGGTTACTGGTGGTGTGGCGGTCGGAGGGCGTGTCGTCATGCAGCCGGCTGCCAGCAGAGCAAGGACCAGGATCAGGAGAGAGAGCGTCGGGAGGGATCGTTTCATACCACTTGATTGAGGGGTGCAGCAGATAAGGTATTGGGTTTATTTCCGGTAGTATACAAGGCGGAATACAGGATCCTGTCCGTCAGGTCGACTCCCCTGCTGCGGGTCTGTCATCGTCACCTCCCATGACACCGTCTATGTCGACCGCCGTATCTACCACTACGAATGCTGGAATAGAACCGTCATGAATGATACTCTCTGTCATGAAAAGTCGTGCTTCAAGCTATACGGAGAGAGGGAGGAAGGCATGAGCCCTACCCAAACACCTTTACTCCCCCCTACCTGACCACCCCTAAACGACTTTTTCCATTCCCTGAACTCCCGGGTTCAAATAATTTATATACCACAAAAAT
>JAJRBU010000216.1 GCA_028679315.1 Methanoregulaceae archaeon | reverse complement strand
GAGTGCCTGGAGCACTTCATACGGGTGTTCTTCCTGGGTCAGTCCGCATACCCACACGAGCTCGTGTTCGAAAGGGAGCACGAACGGATCGATGCAGTGTATATCGAGCAGATCGTAGGCTCCGCCTTGGTTCCGTATCTCCCCCGCAACAGCCGCCGTCGAGTTGTCATTCGGGGTATCAGTAGGTTTTGGGATTATATGGATCATGCTTTGGTCCTCTTATGTTCATCAGCATGTACAGGAATAGTATGGTCCGGGAAGGGGATAAGCTCCACGGAACAGAGATGATGCGATTATCTTCTTCTTCTGCAAAGGGAGAGTGAGTAGTATGTTTTATTACCAGAACCCAGCTGAAGGGCTGGATATCCGCGAGGTGAACAGGTTGGTGGAAGAGGCTTTTGCCGAGCACGGACGCGGACGGGTCCAGATGCCTCCCAAGATCTACGTCACCTTTGACCAGGGAGATTTCCGGACGATGCCTGCGTACATCCCCTCCCTTTCACTTGCCGGTGTCAAGATCGTGAATGTACATCCGGGTAATCCAAAGATAGGGTTTCCAACCGTTATGGCACTCCTGGTCATCCTTGATCCGGGGACAGGGATACCTGTTGCCATCCTGAACGCAACCGCACTTACCGACCTGAGGACCGGAGCTGCGGGGGGGATTGCTGCAAAATACCTTGCCCCATCGCGTTCCCTGACGCTGGGGCTCATTGGCAGCGGTCGCCAGGCTGCGGCCCAGCTCGATGCCATTGCTGCCGAGCTTGAGGTAACGGAAATAAAAGTCTGGAGCAGGAACGAGAAGAACGCTGTTGCTTTCTGCAAAAAATACAGCACCCTTGATTGTGTCGTCGCACCCCTTGAAAAAGTATGTGACTGCAATCTCGTTGTAACCAGTACGCCTTCCCGCGAGCCGGTCATCAGGAACGAATGGATCCATGAAGGAACCCATATCAACGCGATTGGGGCTGACGCTCCCGGAAAGCAGGAACTCGATCCGGGGATCCTTCAGCGGGCCAGGGTCTTTGTCGATGATCCTGCACAGGCTGTTCACTCAGGCGAGATCAACGTTCCGATTGCAAAAGGCCTCTTCTCATTGGAGCGTATTGAAGGAACACTGGGTGAAGTGGTTCTGGGCCGGAAGAAGAGGATGAGTGCCGATGAAGTAACGGTCTTTGACTCGACCGGCCTGGCCATCCAGGACCTCGCGATTGCAGAGATTGCCATGAAAAGTCGTGAACGGGTAGCCCTCAGGTTTCCCTGATAGATACTCCTGCAGTACCGATTATCAGTAAACCGGGGTTAAAAAGAAGAAAGGTAGAGAGAAAAGATGTTATTTACGGTGGGCACTCCACACCTTCTCCCGATAGACAGGTCCGCTGTTGTAGGTGCAGAACGGGATGAGCATTCCATCGGGTGTGGCATAATGGATGCAGCAGCGCTGGATCCTGGAGAGGTCGTAATTATACTTGTCCATGAAATGCATAGTACCGATAAAAAGGGCGTTCCAGTGGAACTCACGCAAAGCATCGAAGTTCTGCATCACAAGGGTTTTTCCGATCAGTTTCCAGAACTGGGCGGTACTTCCCTGCTCACTCTTTTTGAATGAATCATTCATCTCCCTGATCCCATCTATCAGGGAGAGATACTTGTTCAACTGGCCACCCTTTTTCAGCCTCTCGGTCAGGTTTTCTATCGATGTGAAGAAGCTCTCGACATCGACCATCCGGTTGATGGGAACCATTCCCTTGTCTGTGATAAAAACGTAGGTGGCTGCACCACAGTGCTGGTGGGGAGTAAACCGGACCTGCGGTTGTCCTGTATATGCCTCCACCAGGTCCGAGAAAGGAACAACGCACGGTACGGGGTAAAAATCTGATTCCCTGAGCGCACCGCTGGTCTGGTCCTCGATATCAGAAAGGAGCTCCGGGATGGTGATCCGTTCCCGCTGCATGTCCTCTTCGCCAGCCGCTCCGGTAAATGCGATGGGCTGGAAGTTGACCCCCCTCACTGCTTTGATATGGTCGGCTGCATAACGGATTATTGCGCCGAGCTCGTGATCGTTCCTTCCTTTGATGATTGTCGGGACAAGCACCACTCCAAGACCGACTTCCTCACAATTTTTGACCGCTTTTTCATCTGATTTGAGTTTGAAGTTGGTTTCCCTGGTCACACCGTCAAAATGGAGGTAGACGGTGGAGAGTCCTGCACGTTTGAGTTCTTCAACATACCCGACATCCTGTGCCATATTGATCCCGTTGGTTGCCAGCTGCACCTGGGGAAATCCGACCTCTTTTGCCTTCCGGATGAGCTCCATCAGGTCGTCCCTCATGGTCGGTTCCCCTCCAGAGAACTGAACCGCTGGTGCTGGGACCGGTTTCTGGTTCCTGAGCAGTTCCATCATATCAACGATCTGGTCGAACGAAGGTTCGTAGATGAAACCGCATGCCCGGGCGTTGGCAAAACAGAAGTCACAATCGAGGTTGCACCGGTTCGTGAGATCGATATTGGCGAGCAGCGTCCCGGATTTATGGGAACTGCAGAGTCCACAGTTTTCCGGGCAGGAACCCTTGGGATTACCGACATTGGGGTTCTCAACGCCCCTGCCCACGGAATCGTACTGCTCGAACCTGTGCCATAATGCGGCGTCAGACCAGTACAGGTCGCGAAAATGCCCGTGCTCCGGGCACGATCGTACCAGCCAGATGCTTCCACCCTCCTCTTCAATTGTCGCATCGAGAATGGCTTTGCAGATCGGGCAAAGGGTTTTTGTTGCCTTGATCATCATCCTGATCTCCACCGATCCTCTCTCATAAGTTGGTACCTGTGGGATATCTTAATGCTTATATCTGCTGTTTATTACAGATAGTGGGAGATTAGCGATTAGTCCTGATTCCTTTCTTATCCCGCTCCTGTCAGCGCTCTGGATCATGCTGCCGGCTTATGTGCCCAACCCGGTCGCCGCCTTCCTTGGAGGGGGAACACCGATCGACGGCGGGAAAAATTTTCGCGATGGGCGAAGGATATTCGGCGATGGAAAGACCTGGCGGGGATTTTTCGCCGGTGTGGCAGCGGGGGTTGCCATGGGGATGCTCCAGATCTTCGTGTATGATACCGCAGGGTTTACCCGTCTCCCGGTATTGACACTCCCTGTAGTCTTTCTCCTCTCATTCGGGGCGCTCCTCGGGGATCTCGTGAAGAGTTTCTTTAAACGGAGACTTGGGAAGGATCGGGGTGCATCCTGGCCGATTGCCGATCAGTATGATCTGGTGATAGGTCCGTTTGTCCTCCTCCTCATCTTCGAGTACGCGTGGGTGGTATCATCCATTACCCTCCCGATACTCCTCTGGATCATCATTATCACTCCGCTGCTTCACAGGGCGGTGAATATTATCGGTTACATAACCGGGATTAAGGATGTACCATGGTGAATTCGATCGCTCATCTGTTAAAGGCAAACGGTGCAGTCGAGTATGGCGAGTTTGTTCTCGCTTCCGGAGCAAAGAGTTCGTATTACCTCGATGTGAAGTCAGCCCTTTCCAATCCCTCTGTGCTGAACGTGGTCGGCCAGGAGATAAGCCGGATCGCCTCGTTTGATGTTGTTGCCGGGGTTGCAGTGGGAGGAGTACCGATCGCAGTTGCCACCTCACTGGTAAGTGGGAAACCGTATGCGGTTATCAGGGCCGGGGCGAAGTCCCATGGTAAAGGGGGACAAATCATAGGAAACGTCATCGGGAGGCAGGTGCTCCTTGTTGAAGACGTGACCACCTCAGGGGGGTCAGTTATCAGGGGCGTTGAGGCTCTCCGTGCGGAAGGTGCCATCGTGGATACGGTTGTCACCGTTGTCGACCGCGAAGCCGGCGCCCGCGATGCGCTCGCAAAGAGAGGTATTCACCTGATCGCTCTTTCACGTGCGAGCGAGATCATAGGCGACCCGGACCAGATTGATCCAATTTTTTAAGGATCGCGGTTTGAACTATACATGACTATGAAGGTGCTGGTGGTCGGTGGCGGGGGGCGGGAGCATGCCATAGCACGGGCCCTCTCCCTTTCTGGAGAGGTGATCCTGCTTTCCGTGATGGCCAGGAGAAACCCCGGGATTGCATCGCTCTCATCCGCGGTTCTCATTGAAAAGGAGGTCAATATCCGGCCAGTTCTGGAATTTGCGAACTCACATGGGGCAGATTATGCCGTTATCGGTCCTGAAGCCCCTCTCGAAGCAGGAATCGTCGATCGTCTGGAGGAGAAGGGTATTCCCTGTATGGGTCCCCCCCTGAAAGCCGCCCTACTCGAGACAGACAAAGCCTTCTGCCGCGAGATGATGCAGCGGCATGGTATCGCAGGCTGTCCGCACTATCGCACCTTCTATAATCCCGATGACGCGATCAGGTTTATCAGAAATTTCGAGGGGGATCTTGCGATCAAACCGATCGGTCTGACCGGTGGCAAGGGTGTACGGATCATGGGGGAACACCTGGACCGCGAGGGGGCGGTCTCCTATGTGCGATCACTGGGCGGCAAGGTGGTGCTCGAGGAACGCCTGATTGGGGAGGAGTTCACCTTCCAGGCCTTCGTTGACGGGAAGCACATCGTACCGATGCCTCTCGTCCAGGACCACAAGCGTGCCTTTGAGGGGGATCAGGGCCCCAATACCGGTGGGATGGGCGCATACTCAATGCCTGACCATTCCCTCCCTTTCGTCACCGCTTCGGATCGGACAAAGGCGTTTGAGATCATGAAAGAGGTGGTGAAGGTCATGGAAGAAGGAGGTACGCCCTACCGGGGTGTCCTGTACGGCCAGTTCATGAACACCGCCCGGGGACCGATGGTAATTGAGTTCAATGCCCGGTTTGGCGACCCGGAGGCAATGAATGTGCTTTCACTGCTCGAATCCGATCTCTCCCGCATCATGACCAGGATCGTATCGGGATCGTTGTCGGGGAACGACGTGAAGTTTGCAGAGAAAGCAACGGTATGCAAATATCTCGTCCCCGAAGGCTACCCTGATGCTCCGCGAACGGGAGAGCCGGTCACGCTCGGCGACACTCCTGATACCCTGCTCTATTATGCCAATGTAGAGGAGAGAGGTGGTACCTTATACACCCAGGGTTCCCGGACCCTCGCCTTTGTCGGGATCGGTGATACGCTTGAAGCGGCAGAACAGTCTGCGGAGAACGCTGCACGATCAGTGAAAGGCCGGGTCCGGTACAGGAGTGATATCGGGACTGCGGCACTCCTTAAGAAACGGATATCTCATATGAAGGAGCTGCGATGAAGAAAGACCTTCTCTCCATACTCGATCTCTCGCGAGACGAACTGCGTGAGATCCTCGATGATGCTGACCAGATGAAGACCCTGCGCAAGGAAGGGAGGCCCCATGAATTTCTCTACGGGAAAGCACTTGCCCTGGTATTTGAGAAGGCCTCCACACGGACGAGGATCTCGTTTGAGGTCGGCATGGCAGAGCTCGGAGGCCATGCCCTCTTTTTGAATCCACAGGACCTCCAGATCGGCAGAGGCGAGGAGATCAGGGACACCGCCCGGGTGATGTCCCGGTATGTATCCGGGATGATGATCCGTGCCTACAAGCACTCGACCATCGAGGAATTTGCCCGGAATTCCAGTGTGCCAATAATCAACGGGCTCTCCGATATCGAGCACCCCTGCCAGATCCTTGCCGACATCATGACGGTGAGGGAGCACTTCGGGTCCATTGAGGGCCTGAAGGTCACCTGGGTCGGCGATGGCAACAATGTCTGTAACTCACTGGTTCTGGCATCTGCCCGTGCCGGTTTCGAGATAACGGTTGCCTCTCCGGATAAGTACAGGCTGTCCGAATCGGTGGTGAAGCGTGCCGTGGCAGAAGGTGGAACCGTAACTCTGCTTAAGGATCCATCAGAGGCAGTGAAAGATGCCCACGTGGTGGTCACCGATACGTGGATCTCGATGGGGGAGGAGAGCGAGCGGGATGCCAGGATACGGGCATTCAAGGGATTCACCGTGGATACGGGACTGATGAAGAAGGCAGATCCTGATGCAATATTCCTCCACTGCCTCCCGGCTCACCGGGGACGCGAGGTTACCGAGGAGGTGATCGAGGGCCCGCAGAGCGTGGTCTTTGACGAGGCAGAGAACCGTCTCCATGCCCAGAAAGCGGTGCTGGTGAAGATGATCGGGAGGGAGATCCAATGATATAATCCGGGAGGAACTCTGCCACTTATAAAGCCGCTTTTTAAGGGGTTATTGTTAATACCTTATTTATTCAATTATTGTAATATTGTTATTCTCTAACTGCGTTGCATAAATTTATATACAGTTATAAGAAGTATTCTCTGAACGCCACTGATATTGGGGGATATCTAAGACTAATTCATTTGTACACGTCAAACCAGCATATACTGGCAGATTGCAGGTATTCAGTAGCGGCGCAGTATCATGATTGGCGTAGAGAAAATGTGATGAGTGAAGTGACATTATGATGGACCCGACAGAAAGAAAAATGGAATATGGGCTGTTGAACAGCAATCTGAGCGGTGCAGACTGTGCACTTGAAAGAAGAATTTTCTCTGGGTGGAGAAACACCGGAGTCGCTCCTGGAATCGTAAATTTTGATGATCCTCGCCAGGGATCCTGCAATGACTGTTATTTCATTGCCGCTCTTATTTCAGTCGCGTTTGCAGCAAAGGCATCCCTTAAAATATATCCAAACTACCGATTTTACAAAACGACGGGTGGGTATAATGATTTTGCGATCAATGCAGACCTTGCAGTTGATGCTACTGGGAAGCTTGTCTATGCCCGATCAAAAAATAATGATAAGACGTGGCCAGGACTGTATGAGAAAGCATATGCTATGTGGCTGAACAATGATCTTGGAAATAATCATCCGAACATGGCAAAGCTTTGTGGGGGAGGAAATGGCCTCACTGCACTTCAAAATATTACGGGTATTGTACCAGTAAAAAATCAAATGCCGCCATTTCTTGCAAATGGTAATGCACAATATCCAGCGGTAGCACAATCAAGAGATGTCCCGACCCATACCTATTCGGTCATCAAAAGAATAGGTGGTGTGTATACCTTTAAAAATCCGTGTGGGGGCGGGACGATAAACGTGACTGAAGCCGATTTACCCTTAAAATTCGGGGAATGGGGTTACATCAAAACTGCTTAAAGAGTGTAAACAGGGAGAGGTATGCTTAACACACAACGACCAGGAAAAAGGTTGATTATACCTGATTCCGGATTACTCTGGATTACCCTCATTATTGTTCTCCTGATTTTACCTGTTTTTTTCGTCACTCCTGTAATTTCAGATGATGTTTCAATTACTCATGGGACGGAGAGCATCCTATCAACCGCTGCATGGGGAACTGATCAGACCAGTCCGGCTGTCTGGGAAGACAGGGTAGTGTGGGTCCATTATTATCCTAGTGTGGAAGATCCAGAGGTATTCAATTCAATCCTTTACTTCAGTAACCTCACTTCTGGAGAATTAATCAGGATACCGGCAATCACCCCGAACCAGGATAAGCCGGATATCTGGCAGGATCGTATCGTCTGGCAGACCTATGAAGATGACAATTACGAGATATACCTGTTCAATCTCTCTACTGGTGATGAAGAAAGGATAACTCATGACCAGGTCAACCAGGTAAACCCCCGTATCTGGGGGGACTGGATCGTCTGGCAGGTCGGTGACGACTGGGAATCCGACCATGGGGTCACTCTCTATGATATCCGTTCAGGCAATGTAACCGAACTTGCCGGTGTGACGGCAACCTCTCCTGCTATCTGGGGAGACCGGGTTGTCTGGGAAGATGGCAGAAATGCTTCGTGGGGTGATTTCAATATCTATATGTTCAATATCACGAAAGCCACTGAAACACAGATCACAACAGACCCCTATGCGCAGACCTCGCCCTCGATATGGGGAGATCGAATCGTCTGGATAGACAACCGGAACATCTCTCCCCAGATTTACAGATATGACCTCCTGTCAGGTGAGGAGTCACGTATCTCAGAAGGTGATCACTCTCCCATGAGTCCGATCGTTTATGGCGACCTTGTTGTTTATGTAAACGGGACTGTCATATCATGCATCGATATGACCACATTGGTAGAGTCCTCCATCTCTTCGGATACAAGCGGAGCTCTGGAATATTATCCAGACATCTGGGGGAACAGGGTAGTATGGTCGGATATGCGGAACGGCGACTTTGACATCTTCATGTATACCATCGGAACAATGATGCCACCGCTTGACGCCGATTATTCTGCCAATATGACCCTGGGAATGGCACCTCTCACCATCGGATTTACGGATATGTCACAGGGACAGATCGATAGATGGCTTTGGGATTTCGGTGATGGGAACTCCTCATCAGAAGCGAGCCCTGTCCATACCTATTATTCTGAGGGCACATACACCGTGATTCTTACGGTAGTTAATCCTTATCAAAGGGATGCGGAAAAGAAAGAAAATTATATCTCGATCGGTTCAACACCTGTCCCCCAATTCAGCCAGAACCGTACAGATGGTCCTGCACCTCTCGTTGTTGCATTTGACGATACCTCCTCTGGAATCCCGGAAGCATGGTCCTGGGATTTTGGTGATGGAGCAACCTCAGTCGAACAGAATCCAGTTCATATCTATTCTATTCCCGGGATTTACACTGTCAATCTGTCTGTTTCGAACATTTTTGGCGAGTCATCGGTACAGAGCCAAGGACTCATTACGGTGATGGATGGGACCTATCATGACTGTATTCTTCCCTCAGAGGGAATGAACATCACGCCGGATGGTGGAGTGACACACCTCGTCTTGAATACCTCAGCGGCGGGAACCTGTAGTTTTGGTACTTCCAGCAATCAGACAACATTGGTATGCATCCCTGGTGCAGATAGAGGGATAGCAGAGCTACAATTCCAGGCTGTGGAGGGGGGTCAGTTCACCTACGAAGGAGACGACATCATAACCGGTACATTTGAAAGAGTTACATTACGAAGCGAGGACGTGCATCCCAATAATTTTACCCGGGAGGCAGGGACGAACTCGTTCTATAATTTCACTATGGGCATGAAGGAATATATTCCTGATAAGATCATCCGTTCAGTTGCCTGGGAGGGATGCACACCTGAGGACATGGACAGGTTCGAAGACATAAAAATTATGTATAATTACGGTGCTATTGAAGACCTTGCCTACACTGTCAGATTCGATGAAGAATCTGTTCCGAACGGCAGCAACGCCAGTTTCATCTTCGGGGTCAGTTCTGACTGGGTTCAGAAATACGGATGGACGGACAACCGTGATATCGAGATCGAAACCAATCCGGAAAATGCGATGGTCTATGTTGACGGAGCATTTGCAGGTGTCACTCCTCTCGTTGTTAAAGACCTGTCCCCGGGTCAGTACCAGGTGAAGATCACAAAACTCGGGTATAATGATACGAGTTATACTGAAGTGATCGGGGACATCCGGGACAGCATCCACATCATCAGGATTGGAAATGACGGATCGGGAGAAGTCCTCGATACGACCTTTATTGGTTATGATCCAGTTCACAATCTCGACCTGTTTAAAGCTGAGTCGCCAAATGGCCTCTCAACCTTTGGTGTTGCGGCCCTCTCCAAATCGGGGAGCATCTTCCAGATGCTCTATCTGAGCCTCTCTGACGCTGTCAAGGGCAGCAGCGCTGCTGTTGGCGGTGGCGGAGGCGGTGGCGGAGGCGGAGGCACTTATAGCGGTGTTGCAGGTGCTGGTAGCCCCGCTACCCCTGTTGCCACACAGACCCCCCAAGCAACGCTGAGTCCCCGTCAGACGATGACACCTACAACCTCGCCAAGCATTGGAGCGATCACCAGGGCACCAACTGACACACAACCCATCGATACGGGGACAATACCAACACCCCATGAAACTTCCACTTCACCCAACGGCACGGAGAAGTTGCCTCCTGCACCCTATTTCAGACTACTGCGGAACCTTGCTGTTGTTGCAGTAGTGGCTATCATCACAGTGATCTTCTATTTCAGGTGGAAAAAGCAGTAAGATGGGATTATTTTTTTGAATAAACCTGCAATTCCCGTTAAAACCAGAAAGTCGGAAGTCCTCTTCTCTCTTAACGGGGAAATTCATGTATACAAAGATATATCATCTTTTTTCCAAAGTACTGAATGAAACGAGAGCTGCTCCGGTTTTATCATCGTCACCATCGCGAGCAGTACGAGATGGAACAGCTGTGAAATGGAGACGACCCATGCAGGGGACAGGAGGGGTATGAATGCCCCGACTTCTCTTCCGCCCCGGCACATTAGCTGATGTCCGGGAGCTCGAACAAAAGGGTGACATAGATCGTCTTATTTCCCTCCTCAGTCATCGTGATTATTCCGTGCAGATCCAGGCCGCGACCGCTCTTGAACGGCTCAAAGGGGATAAGGCCGTTAAAAAATTGATCGCTGCTCTCGATCAGCCTGACAGGAAGATGCGGATCGGTATTGTCGAAATCCTCTCTAATCTTCACGATTCCAGGGCTGTACCGGGTCTTCTCCACCTCCTTTCAAGCGATGAGAGTAATGAGGTCCGATGGGCATCTTCGATAGCGCTGGGAGAGATTGGTGATCCTACAGCACAAATGGGCCTGTTCGAATCCCTGAAAGACCCTGATAAGTATGTACGTTATGGTGCCGCACTCGCTCTTGAGAAGAACGCCTGGATCCCCGCAGACCTTGAAGGACAGGTTTATTTTCTCATAGCAGCCCAGCGCTGGGCGGAAATACCCCGTTTGGGGGCTGTCCCGGTCGGGCCTCTTATCCATCATCTCGATGACGCTGACCCCGCGATAAGGGCCCAGGCAGTGAAAGTACTTGGTGAGCTGCATGATCCCGCGGCAAGAGCAGCATGTGATGTTGCTCTCCGTGATATCACCAGCACGGTCAGAAAGGAAGCTGTCAGGGCGTTTCCGAAATGCGATATCCCTCTCATGCATCTCCCACGCGGGATCTCCCGGAGGAAAAGGGAGCGGAGTGCGTTTGCGGCGATGATCCTGAATTTTTTCTGTCTTGGTCTTGGATACAACTACCTGGGGAGGTGGTGGGGTTTCCTGGTATTCCAGGTGAACGTCACCTCCATCCTCATCATGAGCCTGTTCGTCCCATCATACGTCGCCTATCTCACTTCCTGGGTGATCTCGGCTCCTTTTGCACTCCATACCTATTACTACGTCAGGGGGATGCCGGATTTATGAGAGCCGATCGTCTCACGGAGGTCACCCCTCCCTCTCTTCATTCACGCGAACGATCAGTGCACCGGAGGGAGTAATGCATGGCAGTATTCTTTGGGGGAGATCCTGACATTGAAGCCATGCGGGAGGAGAAGGATTATCGCGGGCTGATAAAAGCGCTCCGCCACGAGAAACTTGACATCCAATGGCAGGCTTCAAGCGCTCTTGCCGGGCTTGGAGATGAAGCGATGGATCACCTCCTTGCTGCCCTTAAAACCCGGAACAAGGATACCCGGCTCGGAATCGTCGAAGCCTTGGGTGAGATCAGGAACCCCCGGGCTGTCGACCCATTGATCGGCCTCCTTAAAGATAAGGATAATGAAGTGAGGTGGGAGTCTGCTCTTGCGCTTGGCGAGATCGCTGATCCGCGGGCACTTGGCCCCCTTGAGGATGCTTTGCGAGATCCTGATCGATATGTCCGCTATGGATCCGCGGTGTCACTCGAAAAGATGGGATGGTCCCCGGACACACCGGCACGATTTGCATTCATCTTCGCCGGAAAGCAGGAATGGGACGCGCTCGCTCTCATGGGGAAGGATGCTGTGTCCGCTCTTGACATCGCTGCAAAAGACAACGACAGCTCCGTCCGTCTGATGGCAGTAAAGACCCTTGGCAGGATCGGCGAAGAGAAGGCTATCCCCATCCTGTACCGGACCATTCGTGACCCTGACGATAAAGTGCGGTGGGAGGCGGTCATGGCATCCCAAAAATGCGGTATCTCCGCTCAATATCTCCCGAGAGCTCTTGCAAGGCGGCCACGGACCAGGAAGAATCCGAACATCGCAGCCTTCCTCAATTTTGTCCTCCCAGGTATAGGATATTTCTATATAGGCAAGTGGTGGGGAGTGTTGATCTTCCAGATCGATACCTATGCAACCTTACTTCTTTCGAGTGAACTGGGATTATTAAACGCCCTTGATTATCTCCTGCCACTCTATGGAATCGTCGCAATTCATGCCTGGTACATCGCCCGGCAGATGCCGGATCTGTAAAAAGTTCTCTAAAAAAGCCTATGCCCGGTACTCATTATGTCCTGCTCTGGTAAAACAATCAGGATTTTAAATGGGGGAGAACATCCTCCTCCTTCCGCATTCGTCTTTCGTGATGAGGACCAGGGATTGTATCCTTATTCCCCAATAAATTCTTTCAGTTTTTCAACCAGATAGGTGTGTGCCAGCTCCAGGTTTTCGCGGTTCCCCCGGAACGCAAGCAATATCCGTTCATCTCCTTCCATGTTCGCAAAATAAAGACGCTCTTTCCTCTCAACCACTTCAACATCAAATTTCTTTGCGATCTCTATGATCAGCTTGCTTGGGACGCCCGGGGGTATCAGGAGATCAAAAAGTTC
Organism: Methanoregulaceae archaeon; assembly: GCA_028679315.1. Classification (GTDB taxonomy): domain Archaea; phylum Halobacteriota; class Methanomicrobia; order Methanomicrobiales; family Methanospirillaceae; genus UBA9949. The sequence goes on along the minus strand of JAJRBU010000216.1, from coordinate 12,403 downwards.
GGTTTGTGGCTCCTCTGCGGTTGCGTCCGTTTGTGGATTCTCATCAGACATATCCCAGTACCTCTACTTTCCTGCTTTTATCCTTCTGGCCATGATGCAGGGGCCGCCCCGGACCCCTCCTATTGGATTTTTGGGCTTGCCAAGCGAATTCATGCACCGTCCCATCAGGGCAGCTCCCCTGGCAAGGCCGTCATCGACAAAAACCAGGTGGTCATTCGGGTCGGAAAAGAGGTTCCTCTCGGTAATTCCCTCGAGGATATATTCAGGTTTTCTCCCCGATATGGCTGCCCTCCCGGTAAATCCGATGGAGGAATTAGGCAGGACGAGCCCCTCTTTTTGTGCAACATCAACAAGCCTCAGGGCCATCTCAGCACAGACGTGATCAATCACATCGTTCAGGAAACTCAAACTGTAATTCCGGTAGATCTCAGCCCCGATGACCTGCAGATCATCAAGGCCATCCCCATTCTCCCCGGCATCACACCCGATGAGTGCAACGCCCGACTCCTTTGCGACATCGGCATAGACAGGAACCCTCCCAAACCTCCGCCGTTCGGGCGGGACAATCCGGATATCGATGAACTCGTGGCACTTCCTGACATAGTCCATGACCTTATCGGCCTGTCCCTTCAGGGAGAACTCGGCGATCTTGCTCCGGTCCCCGAATACATCGAGAGCAGTACCTGTCTTCGAATCCACCAGCCCGGATCCTTTCACTATTGCATCCGGGATCGCCCCTGCCAGGCCACAGAAGTTCCCGATCGTCTTTGCAAACGGATTCGGATCATCTTTCGAAACATCGCTGGTGATCCTGCCATCCAGGGTTGTTCCGAAATCGATTGAGATACAGGGATTCCTGAAGTCAACCGGTGTCCACATTGCCCCTTCTTTGATCCCCGCCATGGCAAGCTCACCCTCCATCTCGTTTGCCACCATCTCAACACCTGTACTTCCTACCGGTGGTATCACCCCTGCAACAGCCCCGATAAAGACCACTTTATCGGCATAGGAGTACGGCTGGAGTTTCTGGGGCTGGTTGGCTTTTGACATCGGAGGGGTCATCTTCCTCGGGGGCACTCCGGCAATAAGGCAGCCATTTGCGAGAGCGAGGACGAAGGTCCCCACCTGATCGGGTGAATCCATCGCTGCAACAACCCCTGTGCTGCGGACGACGAAATCCAGGTCTTTCTGGATGTCGAGGTGCACCTCCCGGTGGCACTGGATGAGGGTATCCCTCACAAGGTCGGTGACCGATTCCTTTGTGAGTTGTGTCCCATCCAGGGTCTCCCCAAAGATCTCCTCTCCTGGTCTTGGTTTTCTCACATCCCGGCTCATCTTCACGGTCTTGTTGATCACATAACTCATGCCGGTCTCAAGATTCACGCCGGTTAGAATGCATTTTGTTGTCGTGTTGCCCATTTCGACTGATGCCACAATAAAATAAGGCTTTACCTTGAACTCGGGGACATAGGTTCCCGGACCATGGCTGATTGACGGAGGAGGGGGGCTCTCCACAATATGGGGGCGGGGTTTAAAAAAACGATCAAAAAAACGGGCGCACATATAAACGATGTAAGACTGTGCTCCCTTATATCTTTCGATTTTGATAGTGTATCGTCGATGTTGTGTAAAAGGGGGATACCGGTCCTTCCTGCTCTGTATACTCGTGCTCAGTTTTATTAGTGATCCATCCAATAGGGAAGGAAAGACCATGAGAATCGGGATGCTCGTAGCGGTCATCGTGGTGATCATACTGCTCCTTATCGTCATCGCGCTCGTCGCAGCAGCCCTGCTCCTCTCGACTGGATATTCTCCCGGGGGAGAAACCTCCGGACTCTACGGGCTGGTATCGTTCCTCGAAACCGTGGGGGGAGCTATGGTTACAGGGTTTGCAGACTGGATCAATTACATCGCCAGCCAGATTGCAGGGTAAAGGAGTAACCTGTATCGATTCAGTCCCTGATTTTCTCGTTTGCAATGGCGATGATCTTTTCTGCCATCTGCGACACTGCCTTCCGTGCGATGGATCCCTCCCGTAATGATCCAACAGGCAACCCGGCGATCTCAGCGGCCTCGATCTCCGGGTCTTCAGGAATAACCCCGAATGGTTCCCAGGCAACAGCCGATGCATCAGTCCCTTTAAACCGGTTTATAACGAGGAATACGGGAACGGAAGAGAGACCGAGTGATCGTGCCAGATCACGGATTCGTACTGCCGTTCGCATTCCCCGGGTGCCAGGGTCGCTCACGATGACAATCATATCGGGAATCCCGATGGTTCCCCTGCTCAGGTGCTCCATCCCGGCCTCGTTGTCAATGACGATGAAACGGTAATCCCGGCGAAGCAGGGTCATGCAGGTCTTTAAGAGGTCGTTGGCAAAGCAGTAGCAGCCTGATCCTTCGGGCCTTCCCATCGCGACCAGGTCAAAGCCCTTCTCCTCAACAAGAGCCCTCCGGAAGCAGAGTTCGATGTAATCATTCCGCGCCACACCCGGGGGGATATTCTTCCGAAATTCGCTCTCCCGCATACACCCAAGCGTTTCATGGAGCCGGACACCGAGTGCTTCATGGAGATTGGAGTTTGGATCCGCATCAACCGCGAGCACGGGGGTCCTGCCTGCATCCACAAGTGCCCGCACAAGAAGCGCAGAAAGGGTGGTCTTTCCCGTACCTCCCTTTCCTGATACCGCGATAGAAAAAGGTCTCAAGCAGACCTCTCCTCCCTGATCCTTGATGAAAGAGCTGCAGCAGATCTCATGATCTCAACTGATGCTGCAGGATCTCCTGCCTGGATGCCACACGTCGGCGTGATGACCGATTGCTGGAAGAACAGTTCGGAAGGGCAGAATTCGGTGACCTGGTTTTGGATCTCTTGAAAACGCCGGTACAATTCTTCCTGGGTGACGGTTTTAAAATCCTGGACCTGGGCAGGGACAAGCCCCCATGCGATAACACCTCCGCGTTCCATGAATGCAACAATATCCTCCATGAAAAGAAGGAATTCACGGGCACCGGAGTATGCGTCAAACGAGAGGAATGCTGGATCCAGGCTGGTTACATATGCCCAGTCGGTGTTTGAACAGCAGTGGATCCCAAGCCCTCCTTCCACCATCCCTGCAATATCATGCCACCCTGCGGTAACCGTCTCCTGTTGCACGGGTACGACGGTCGATCCCAGCGATGCAAAATATGGTTCATTCAACACCACGAGTGTTTGTTTCACACCGGAAAACCTGGTCATTGCCTCCTCGCACCAGCGGGCACGGAGCGCGATCATCTTTGCGAGGAGATCGGCATACTGGTCATCGTAGTAGATGGGGCGGCGGGAAGCATCCACGATCTGCATCCCGAAGGAAACAGGGCCGGTAACCTGGCATTTGAGGACCCTTGAGGCTAAAAAGTTCCGGCCCGACATCTCCGCAAATCCGGATGCATATTCAGGCGTCAACGCGTAGGGGGCGGTGTTCTGATCGATGAAATCGAGGTAGATCTGTTCCATCTCCCCTGGAATATCCCTTGTCTCATCGATTCCGAGTCTTCCATCACGCACCACTCCTCCAGGGAGCTTCCCGGAATCACAGAAGACAATCGATTCGAGGATGCCATGGTTTGGGAGCGTCGGGACATAGGGAAATTCCGGGAAGATTGCAAGGACATCATCGCAGGCTTGGCGGGGATCGGTATGGGGGAGGGCACCCACCCCGGTTGCAGCGCTTCCAGGAGGGGTGATCCAGCTGCTCATGGGAGCTCCCGAACTATCCGGCACTGGTCGAGCATCTTTTCCACGCCGGGGAAGAGTGAGAGGTCAGTATGGGGAAGGAAACAACTCCCGGTATATTCGTCCATGAAGGTGGGATCTGCATTCAGCTCGATATAGGCGATCTTCCGGGCAATCTCATCGATCACTCTCTTTTTCCTGCGGTTCAGCAGGGCTATATTGGCACCGGCGATCGCTCCATTCCCAATCGTGATCACCCGTTCCACCGGTATTTCAGGGATTAGCCCGATAGTAATCGCGTGATCCTTGCTGATGTAATTGCCAAACGCCCCGGAAAAATAAATCTGTGCGATCTCCTCCCGTCCGATGCCGGCCTGGTTCATCAGCGTCTGGCAGGCAGCAAGGACGGATGCCTTGCTCATGATCAGGGCTTTGATATCATTCTCCGTGATGACGATATCCTTCCCTATCCCCGTCTCCTCCTTCCATGCAACCACGAACTCGGGAACCTGCCGACCCTGCCTGATTCGTTCATGGGGAATGGCGGTATTGATCCGGCCGGTACGATCGATGACACAGGCCCGGAGCAGTTCGGCGAGAAGATCGATCAGACCTGAACCACACAATCCCTTCGGTCGCTGGTTTCTGATGGTGCGGTAGGAAGGCTTCAGGGTCTGGAGGTCGAGCTGTACCTGCTCGATCGCACCCGGGTTTGCTCTCATGCCGAACAGCACCTCACCTCCTTCGAGTGCCGGACCCGCGGCCCCGGCGCAGGCAAACATCCAGTCCCTGTTCCCGAGCACGACTTCAAAGTTGGTCCCGATATCGATCAGGAGCGATATATCGTTTGTCTCGGCCATCCCGGATGCGAGGATATCGGCGATGATGTCGCCGCCGATGAAATCGCTCACTGCCGGGAAGATGAACAGGCCTGAGTTCTTCCCGACTGCAAGCCCGACCCTCTGCGCCGCAGTGGTCAGGTATCGCCGTACAACCGGGACGTATGGCTCCTCGATCATATACGCGGGATCGATCCCCATGAGGATATGGGTCATGATCGTATTCCCCGCGACCACGACTTCGTAGATATCTTCGCGGTCGATACCGGCTGAATTCGAAGCCGTGGTAAGAGCAGCATTGATACTCTCGACAGCAAGGGCCTGGAGTTTCCCAAGGCCTCCCCGTTTTGCATAATTGACCCTGGAGAGGATATCCTCGCCACAGCTGATCTGGCGGTTGTAATTGGATCCTATCCCGACGATGCTCCCGTCAATAAGGGACCGGATATATACAACGACAGTCGTTGTTCCCAGGTCGACCGCTGCCCCGTAGCGGTGTGCAGTGGTATCTCCTTTCTCGACATGGATCAGCCGAAAGCCCCCTGGCACCAGGGCAACGGTCGCGGTGATCTTCCAGCCGCTCTCCCGGAGTACCCTCGGTATCTCCCGTATCACCTCGAGGGGAGCATAGATGGATCCCTCTTTTGGTCCGCCACTCTTTTCGATCCCCCAGAGCAGGCGGGTAAGGTCCGGCGACTGATCGTCAAGGGTGGGAGGACTGAGTGCAAGGGCATATTTCCAGACGGCAGGGTTCAGTTCCAGGGGGACTCCCGGGGTATCGATATCGATCAGGATCTGCTGCTCCTGGACAAGGGATCCTTCGGGAATCAGAACACGGATATCCCCCATGACCCGTGTCTGGCAGGAGAGGCAGGCCCCCTGTACCGCTTCCTCGTCCGAGAAAAAACCTCCGTATTTCTCACGGTCAAACTCGACGTCGCCGCTCCGGACCATAACAGAGCACTTCCCGCATTTCCCCTGTCCCCCGCAAACGACATTCATGTGAAAGCCAGCTTTCTGGGCAGCCTCGAGAATAGTGCTCCCTTTCGCAATCTCGGTCTTCCTGAAACTCGGCAGGAAGGTTACGGTCGGCATGGTCAGGTCTTCCACTCCTTCTCAAGGAATTCCGCAATATCTGCCGCGTCACGGGGCCCGACAAGGACCTTCCAGCCGATCGCCTCCTCGATCCTTCCCGAAAGGGGTGCTGCATATCCCGGAATGATAAGAGTCCTGTGCGATACCTCTCCGGCAAGACCATACTTTGCGATAGCATCCCTGACAAGGGCTTCATGGAGTTTTCCCGATGCCACGGCAGTGAGCACCGAGAGACCTTCTGTGTCGACAATCAGCATGAAGCAGGGGACACGTGAGGCCTCGAGATAGCCCTGGAGGGTGAAGAACGTCAGCGAAAAATTCACGGTCAGGAGGACCGGTGCATCCCTGCCCGGGGTTCCGACACGGTAGAGGCCCGGGGTGATCTGGATCGGTTTCTGCGGATCGGTGTAAATATTCTGCCGGAGCACCAGTACTGCTTTCCTGGATGCTTCAGGCAGGTCGTCACATACCAGCACTGATCCAAACTTGGTGACTCCGGTGATGAGCGAGGCATCGGCATGCCCTCCCCGGCTGGTATCGATGCAGACGGGATACCCGAGTGCCGGTGTCGTCCTGCTGATCGCGTGCTGTCTTACAGCAGTCGATGCATTCAGCATTGCATGGAGCGAGGGAGAGGAGAGATCCAGGACAAGGTTCTCTACTCCCTCGGCAGTGCAGTGTCCTGAAAGTTCTGCAAGTGAATCAAGAGTATCGGCCTTGAGGGCAAGCGGGCAGCCGTATTTTTTTGCAAGCCTGCACATCTCCCTGTACTGGGATGGTGAGGCAGCATGGATCAGGGGCCTGTAGTTGCCACATACAAAAAGACCTGCTTCCATCACCGCGGGATCACCGGCCATAAGGACTTCGGGGAGATCGGCAACTGATTCGACCGCCCCGACTGCCCGGGCAAACGGTTCCGGAGATCCGGCAAGGGAACGGATTCCAATCCCGCTCAGCCGGAGATCAGTACCGACCCTGGTCAGGATCCCGTCGCGGACGAAAATGACCCTCTCCTGGATTGCCTCTGCAGTCATCGTGTCATTGACCGCGATGAATATCCCGGGTTCATGGAAGAAGGATTTCTCATGCCTGAACTGGACCAGTTCTTCCCCGATCGTGATTGCCCGTTCACCAACCCCGATCCGAATCTTCCGGACAGGCGGCCGGGTGGAGGCCCCGAGGATGGTTTTTGCGTTTTCATCGAGGTACGGGCAGGCTTCCGGTTTTGCCTTCCCCCCGGACAACTTCATCGCAAAGGTAAGGCAGGTGGGATCCCCGCATTCCTTGCAGTTCTTCTTTGGCAGGAGCTTGTAGATCTCGAGGGGTTTCAGCGTCATGGTGGTCAGACCCCCTCCACGTTCTCCCCGTTCCAGAGGGAATCGATCGCGGATTTGAGCCCTGCAATGGATAACGGGTGCCTGACACAGACGATGGATGCACCGGCAATGGTGGCAGGGAGCATGGAATACAGCTCCCATGCAACGGCGGTCTTTTCTGCCTCTGATCCCTGTGCTTCACGGACTTCTTTCACCGTGAGAGAATCGGTTGCCGAGCTGATCATCGGCATTGCAAGATCGGTATCGCCTTTGAGGGCGGAATACCGAATCCGCTCCATCACAGAGTACGAGTATTCGAACCCATACCCCAGTGCACCGGTATAGGGATCGATCGCGATCCGGTCTGATGGGAGCCCTGTCTCCCGGAGGAGGATGTTCAACTGTTTTGCCAGGTTGATATCGATGGGCGACTGTGCGATGACCGAATGACCATAGGCCATGGCAGCCGCGGCTACACTCCGGTACCGGCCGGCCTCGGCAGTCCCGAGCAGGATCCGTTCTCCCTCCGCCGCTTCCCCGATCTTCTGATAGACTGCACTGTCCATGGCAGGGTCATCACTCCCCTCTACGATGAGGGGAAGCCTTGTCGCCTGGAGTACGCTTTCAATAGTCGTTCCGATTCGGGATGTGTCAGAAAATCCGCGATGGCGTGTGCTGGTGAGATGGAGCCGGATCAGGTCAGGTGTATACTCTTTCTCTGCATATGCAGCCCAGTCAGCAGTATCGTGAACCCAGTCCCCGATATACCGGGTGGCGGCAGCCGGCCACAGAGAAGGATCATCTGCGAGCTCATACGCAACAAGGGGTTTATGGCCGGAGGGGTGTGTGCCGATATAGGGAAGATCACGCTCTCCTCCGATCCTCACTACATGGCTCCGGGTTCCGCCCTCTGCATGTGACGCACCAATCACCAGTTCGCCGATCCGGCCGGTCCATTCCGATAAGGTAGAAAGTCCCATCATATCCCCCTTAAAACAGTGGTTTCATTGCCAGCACCGGGTGGTCAACTGACACGAGGAAGGATGCGAGTTCTTCGATCGTCCCCGCCTTGGTCTCGTCCGCAATTTTGTCGATGAGCGATTCGACGCCCTTTTTCCTGAGGTTCTCGACGAGCCGGCCTTTCAGTTCCTGCATGAGGATCGCAGGCATCCAGACCAGTCGTTCGATTCCCCCTTCAGCCTGGAGGAAACGGTCGGAGAGGATATAGCTCTTCGATATCCCGGCAAATCCCGGTGTCTGGGCACCTCCGCCGATGGTTCCTGCAAGTGTCGAGAAGCTCATTCCCGATGGAGTCAGGCCTTTGTATTCCCTGTTCACCACCATGAAACCGTTCACTTCGGGGAGCGTGAGGGCGATGCATTCAAAGCACCCGCAGCAGGTCATGGGATATTCCATGATGCTGTAAAGAGAGCACCGGTCAACCTCCCCATGAGATGCCTTTTTCACGAAACGGTTGACCCCCTCAAACTCGCCGCGGTCCATGTCGATGATCTTCCCCTTCTCTACCGGCTGGTTGGCACCTGCTGGTGCGATCTCAAACGCGATCTTCCCGTCAAGCCAGGAGATAGCCCCGCACAGGGCAGGTCGTTCGGGGGTGATGATACAGACATGGTTTGGGGCAAAGGTCTGGCAGAGCGTGCACGAGTAGAACGTATCAACGTCCGTATCCCTCATCCCAAGGATCCGGTCATCACGTTCCTGATAGATCTTCCCGGCTTTCGTACGTTCTGCAAGCGCTGTCTTTTCATCGGTAATGAGGGTGACCTGGACGGCATCAAGAAGGTCAGGAAAATCCATCCTGAATTTTGCTGCAAGAAGGGTACCAAGATCCCTGATACGGACCCCCTTCGCCACCGCCTCTTGCGAGAGCCGGACCCAGATCAGGTCACGCTGTGCTACGTGCCAGGAACCTTCGCCATAGTTCACAAAATTATGGATTCGCCGTTCAAGGACCGGCTCGTACTCCTTTTTCATCTGTTTTCCGGCAACCTCGATGATAATCCCGAGCGGAGCAGCAGAACCCTGCGGGATCGCATCGATTTCAGGGCCGATGACCGTAACCTTTCCGTCTTCCACTTCACCAGCAGGCCGGACCCGCAGCAGTTCGAATGCAGGAGACCTTCCACCCCCGAACTCGACCTGCATCTCCTCTTTCCTGATGCTTTTTCCTTCGAAGGCCGGGGAACATGCCATGGGGATGGGAATGGCAGTAACGCTCACCTTGATCCCTTTCAGTTCCATGCCGGTACGGACCGCATCAGCAGGCTGGACGCGTATCCACTGATCTCCGTCATAATCCCCCGCAGCAATCACCGGAATTCCAAGCAGGCAGAATGCATCGATGAGTGCAATCTCCTCATCATTTAAGCCTGGAAAAACGATGACGATTGCCTTTGCCCGCTCTTTGGCATACGCAAGCAGCCTCCCCGCATCCCCGGGGGTAACCCCCCCAAACATCATGGCAACCCGGGCAATGATATCGATAAAATGGATGGCGGAAGATGGCCGTGATCCCAGGGGTACCAGGCGATATTCGGCACCTACTTTTACCCCTGAGGAGGTGAGGCTCTGAATAATATCACCGGAGAGGAACGTGAGCATGTACTTCTCCTGAAGCTCACGGCAGAGCCCGGCAGCAGTATCAGGAGCGGGGGGGCTTCCCGCCACCAGCACCAGGCCGAGGATACTCCCGTCAACGAGGGAGTAGCCGAGGGTCCGTAGTACCGCGTCCGGAATGAATCCCGTATAAGGCGGGGACTCCTTCCCGTTACGGGCTGCCTGGAAAGCCTGGAGACACTCGCCTGCAACAAGCGGGTTCTCTGCTGATGCGTTGTATGCTTTTTGTGCCTCTTCTGCCGAATTCACGGCATTTCCCGTCAGTGCAAATGTAACAGGGAGATGGTATGCCGTCTCCTCGTAGGAAAACGATCCCCCGATGGCTGCCATGCGGCTTTTCAGGGACTCTTTTCCAGCATGTGCTGCTTTTTCGACAGATATCATCACAGTTCACCCGGATAATCATGTATTCTCGTGTTGACTCCCTATATGGGTTTGGATTCAGGCCAAATCGATCTGACAGTGTACCTGCAGGGTGGCTTCAACGCCGTGGGAGAGCATGCTATCTGTTTTTGATAGCATTAAATAGCAGATCCGGCAATGCTAATGCAGGGATCCGATGAATCAGATGAAAATGGAACATGTCCCCGGAAAAGTGAAAGGAACGATCACCCTCTTTGCGCTGAGTACCTGTGGGTGGTGTGCAAAGACAAAGGCCCTCTTACATGAACTCGGGGTGGATCACTATTATGTCTTTGTCGACCTCCTCCCTCCAGAAGAACTCGAGGAGGCGATCCGGGAAGTCGAAAAATTCAATCCGCATGGTTCTTTCCCAACCCTTGTTATCAATAACGGGACCCGGGTGATCATCGGGTTCAAGGAACAGGAGATCCGGGAGGCGCTGGGATGAGTGCAGAACTTCCAACTCAGGATGAGATCGAGTCCCGGTATACGAAGCTTGGGCGGGAAGCAGAGGAGGGGGGATATCACCTCAATCCTGACAGGGAATTTACAAAGAACCTTGTCCGTGGGCTGCTTGTGAATGAAAAACGGTACGGGTACCCTTCCTGCCCCTGCCGCATATCCTTCGGAATACGGGAGGAGGACCGGGATATCATCTGCCCCTGTGATTACCGGGATCCAGATCTTGACCAGTATAATGCCTGCTATTGTGCCCTCTATGTCAGCGAAGATGTCCTGAAGAAGCACCTATCCGTTGGTTCCATACCTGAACGACGACCCACGAGAAGCGAGAGGAAGGCAGCAGCAGTAAAAAAATCAGGCCCGCTGAACGATACGGAGCTTCTCTATCCCGTGTGGCGGTGCAGGGTATGCGGGTATCTCTGTGCCCGCGAATCTCCTCCGCTGGTCTGCCCGGTCTGCAAGGCAACAAAGGATCGTTTCGAGAGGTTCATCTGAGGAGAGAATAATACCCTGTCTGCAGGATCCTGAACGCTCAAATATCCCCGGGAGCAGTACCTACTATGGCATCTCCTATCCAGATCGAGATTATAGGTCTGAAAGATTTATCCTGTTCTCCGTTTCCCTGCGATAATACCCGGAGCTGCGGTCTGTACGACTGTTATCCCACAGGAAAACTCGTGGTGGCATTCAATGCACTTGCAGACGAGATACAGAAAGAGTACGGGGATCGGGTGGTATTGACCCTTACCCTCATCGATGACGGGGTTCCTCCGTATGTGAAAGCGATCATCGAGGAGCATTACCCCCCTCTTCCAATCGTGCTGGTGAATGGCAGGTATACTCCCATGGGGAGGATCTCTCTCCCTCTATTGCAAAAAGAGCTGGAGAAGTGTGATCAGGAGGTCACACGATAGTTGTCAGCGATCCGTCCGAGAGATTGTAATAGAGTCCGTGGATCTCAATTTTTCTCTCTTCGAGCGCTTTTTTCACGACCGGGTACCGTTTCAGGTGCTCGATCTGGAGGCGGACATTCTCCTGCTCGATCATCCGCGAACGCGACTTTACCTCATCGGGAGTCTTGGGGGGAGCGATTTTTGCATCAACCCTGTTCTTCGCCTCGATGGCGTTGTTCAGCCAGAGCGGGATATAGACATCATCGGTCTCCTTGTCAAGAGCTTTTATCGCTCCACAGTCCGAATGGCCGCATATAACGATATCCTTCACTTTCAGGTGACGGATAGCGTATTCCAGCACTGTGGCAAAGTTCCAGTCATGGAGCGGTGCGACATTCCCGATGTTCCGCTGGATAAAGAGTGTGCCGGGCATGGTCTGCGTGATATGCCCTGTCTGGAGCCGTGAATCGGAACACCCGATCCAGAGCACCGAGGGGCTCTGACCTTTGGTCAGTTCGTCATACACTGCCTTGTTCTCTTTGAAGAATCCTTCTCTGAACTTCCTATTTCCTTCAAGAAGATTGTCGATCATTTCAATCCCTGTACCTGGCGCTCCGGCCTCTCTCACAAGGCCGGTCTGCAACAGGAGTATGTGGAAAATATGACCAGTTAAAGTTTGATATTCGTTCCCGCAATCAAGACCGGGTGGCAGAGAGCAGCCCTCGATTGTCGGGAAACACTTTCCCGAGACTTTCAACAGAACCCCTCTCCCTGGCCGATTCACGGGAGGGGATCCATGCAGGAATTCACTGTTGCCTGGTGGGGTCGCTGAACACCAATTCTTATCAGGCACGGTGTCGATACACAAGAAGAACGATGAATCTTCCATTGGCTGGGAGCCACGTGCCGGAGCGATATCCCGAGATTGACCTCGCACGGGGGATTGCTGTTGTGATGATGGTGGTATTCCACATCGCATTCGATCTCTATTTTCTCGGGATTGTGCCACTTCCGGTCAGCTCATTGCCGTGGAGGGTGTTT
>JAJRBU010000218.1 GCA_028679315.1 Methanoregulaceae archaeon | reverse complement strand
ATATCGGGCACGGCCCGTTCTCGCATGCGATCGAGCCGGTTATGGAGGAATTCTGCGGGAGATCTCATCATGAGGTATCATGGCTTCTTGAGGATCCCGGGCTCTCTGGATGTCTTGAACGTTATGGGATCCTTAAAAAAGAGGTGTGTGCGGTCCTTTCCGGAAATCACTCCCTCTCAGGAATTATTCACGGGGAACTGGATGTGGACCGGATGGATTACCTCCTGCGCGATGCGCATTATACCGGTGCACCCTATGGGACAGTCGATGCTCACCGGCTCATCCGGAATACCTGTCTTTCGGATGGATCTATCACCCTCGAAGAAGGGGGTGTTAATGCTGCCGAATCCCTTCTTATAGCCCGGACCCTCATGAGACCAGCTGTCTATTATCACCATGTCAGCAGGATTGCTGAGATGATGTTGTCGGCAGCTGTCCGTGCCCATCTGGAGAAAGACCCCGGGGCTAATCCCTCCGAATTCATGCGCCTCGATGATGCCGGTTGTATGCAGACCCTCATGCAATCCCCCTCTGACATGGCCCGCATCCTAGCCATACAGATATATCAGCGGAGGCTGTACAAAAGGGCGGTCTACGTTGGATGGGAGCAGGTCGGTCCAACGATGATTGCACAAAAGATGCATCCGGCACAAAGACAGAACCTGTCCTCGGCAATTGCAGAGGCTGCAGGAGTGGAACCGCATGAGGTCCTTGTTGATATTCCCGAATTTCCAAGTTCCATGTCGGTCCATGTCAGGATAAGGAACCGGAATCGGGTGATCGGGCTTGAGGAGATATCGCCCCTTGTGACGACCCTGAACGAGACTCGCCGCGGGCAGTGGAGACTGGGGGTCTATACCCCCGCTGTTCATGTCCCTATCGTCTCCACTGTTGCGAGGGAGATCCTGCATATTCGTCCCCTCACCACGCAGGAACGGTTACGATTCTGATGGATCTGCCCTCCGGATCAAAAAATAAAGTTTATCACCATCAAGCTGGAATCTTCCAGCGAGGGGGATACTCATGCTCGAATACTGGATAGTAGTCACAATTGGCGTTATTGTGGTGATATGTGCACTCTGTATCACCTACCTCTACGCCGATAACCAGGAACTCCGCCTTGTCCGGAGCCGGTACCAGCTGAAGGTCTACGAAGAATTACTCCATGCCGTGACCGATCTGAATGTTGCGGGTTCTGATGGGTACAAACTTGATATGGGAAAGCGACGCCTTGCACAAACCCTGAACAGGCTCAATCTGGTTGCTTCACGAGAGGTTTTGAAGGGTGTGAACGAGCTGCTCGACTTTCTCAATGAGACCCCTACAGGGAATTATGATGTTCTTCGTCAGACAAACATACTCAATACCATAGTAAAAGCTGCAAGAAAAGACCTTGACCCTGATTCTGCAAAGGATCTTGAAGATATGTCATTTCGCTTCCGTTTTTATGCTCCTCCAAGGGGATGAAAACAGGGATATCTAAAAAATCCCTCTTTCCAAAGAATATCCCACGATTTTTAATATGCGAGCATCGCTAAGCTGAGGGTATAGAGACCGGAGGAATTGATATGGAAGAAGGGGATGGTCTGCGGGGTTTTATCGACCAGATGAGGGAGTGCGGAGAGGTTATTGATTATGAGGATCCGGTAGCCGCTGACTATGAAGCATGCAGGGTGGCGCACGGGACTGACCGGCTGCTTTTCTTTCATAACCTTGAAGGAAAGCGGGGAGTTATGAACGTGACAGCGACGAGAAACTCTCTCTCTCTGGCTCTCAACATACCAAAGAAGGATTTGGTGCAGAGGCTCTCGTTAGCTAAGTATCAGGGGAGTGTTAATTGCGAGGGAAATCTCCCGATGTCTGCCCCTGACCTTCGGAAGATTCCCATTATGAAACATTTCCCCCGGGATGCAGGAAAGTATATTACAGCAGGGATTGTGTTTTCCCGATACGGAGATGCCGAAAATGCCTCTATTCACCGGATGCTTGTCCTTGGCGAGAAGCAGGTTGCAGTACGGCTGGTTGAAGGCCGGCATACCTTTACCCTTCACAAGTCTGCCCTGGAAAGCAGTGACCGGTTGCCTGTAGCCATTGTCATCGGTGTCCATCCGGCCGTCACCATCGCAAGCTGTACCCGTGTCCCGAAAGGAAAAGAGCTCTCCTATGCTGCAGAGCTGCTCGGTGGAGAGATGTCGGTCTTCCGGTGCCCGAATGGTGTGCTGGTCCCGGACGCAGAGATCGTGCTCGAAGGCTATATCGGACGGGAAACCACCATGGAAGGGCCTTTTGTCGATATTACAGGGACGTATGACGTCGTGCGGGACCAGCCCGTGATCGAATTCACTGGGATGCACCTCAAACGGGACTTTCTGTATCATGGAATCCTGCCTGCCGGCAACGAACACAAGATGCTCATGGGGGCCCCGTACGAACCCTCTATCTACCGCGCTGTGGGAGGAGTGACCGAGGTGAAGGACGTGGTTCTCACCACAGGGGGGTGTGGATATTTCCATGCGATTATCCAGATTCGGAAACAGACCCAGGGGGATGGGAAAAACGCAATCCTGGCAGCCTTTGCATCCCATACTTCCCTGAAACACGTTGTGGTTGTTGACGAGGATATCAATCCTTCTGATATGGAGGATGTAGAGTTTGCGATCGCAACGAGAGTCAGGGGAGATAAAAGCCTGA
Source organism: Methanoregulaceae archaeon (assembly GCA_028679315.1). GTDB lineage: Archaea > Halobacteriota > Methanomicrobia > Methanomicrobiales > Methanospirillaceae > UBA9949. The sequence continues at coordinate 6,716 of JAJRBU010000218.1, read as the reverse complement.
TTATTATCCCCGGTGCAAGGGGGTCGTCGCTTGATCCATGCCAGGCGGAGGATGGAACAAATGTCAAGGTAGGCGTTGATGCTACGATGCCGCTTGGCAGGGAAGAAGAATTCCGGAGAGCCGGGTGGGACTGATACTCATATGCAGTTACAACCTGATGAAGAAGCAATCCTTGCTGGAGAGGCTGGTGAAACCCGTCAGCAGATGATAGAGATCCTTATTGCTCTTGGTAAGGTTTTTTCTGCAGACCGGCTGGTTCCAATCCAGAGTGCCCAGGTGAGCGGCGCATCATACAAGACGATTGGGGAAGCTGGTCTTGAATGGCTCACCATGCTCGATGCCCGGGTTTCGGTACCGACCGTTCTTAATCCTGTAGGGATGGACCGGGTCCGATGGCGAGAGATGAAAATCAACTCGGATTTTGCAAAAAAACAGGAAGAGGTGATCAATGCATATGCAAGGCTCGGTATCAAGTTGGAATGTACCTGTACTCCCTATTATATCTACCAGACCCGGTTTGGGGATCATCTTGCATGGTCTGAGTCCTCTGCAGTGGCGTACGCGAATTCGGTCATCGGTGCACGGACCAACCGGGAGGGAGGGCCTTCAGCCCTTGCAGCGGCAATTATTGGAAAAACACCTGAGTATGGACTTCACCGCGTTGAAGATCGCAAACCCCAGGTTGTCCTGAATATAGATGGTGCAACCGGCTGGAATGAAACTGCTCTCTATGGCGCTCTTGGTTATTATGTTGGGAGTGAAGTTGGGGATAAAATCCCATACTTACAGGGGGTCCGGCCGAAGAGGAATCACCTTAAGGCTCTTGGCGCCGCAATGGCCGCTTCCGGGGCAGTAGCGCTTTTTCATGTCGAAGGAATTACCCCTGAGGCCCGTATCTTTGAATATGATGTGAGCGGACTTGAGGTAATTATGGTCGAACCGGAAGAGGTTCTGGCCCTGATGAATACTATCCCTGTCGATGCGGTGGCACTTGGCTGCCCTCACTGCTCAGCTGAGGAACTTACGGAGATAGCCGGACTCCTCGAAGGCAGAAGGGTCACACGGCCCCTGTATATATTTGCTGCACGCAAGGTTATCGAGGCTTCAGCTGACGCGGTTGCTTGTATAGAACGGCATGGGGGCCGGGTCTATGCTGATACGTGCATGGTTGTTTCACCTGCCCTTGAACAATACGGGGCGATCATGGTAAATTCCGGAAAAGCGTTTGCCTATGTTCCCAATATGTGTGGGGCCGCGGTACGGATCGGCACGACAGAAGCGTGTATCGATATTGCTACGGGTGGGACCTGAACGGGACAGGTATAGCGGGACCCCCATGAAAAGAGATCCAGAGCACGGGAAGGATTCGTTTGACGGGGATGCTGCGTGGTCGTTATTGCCCTTTATGAGCACCTTTAAATTTTCCCTTATGTAACAATCTTCTGGAATGGCCTTTACAGATATCAGAATGGAACGATTCAGGGATTACCGGATGCTGGTTCTGGTGATTCTGGTTGCGATATCCATTTTTCTGGAGATAGTGGTGCACTGGTATCTGGGTATATCTGTTGCATTTTCCCATTTTTTTTACATCCCTGTCGTCCTTGCAGCGGTCTGGTACGGCAAGCGTGCAGTTGCTGTCGCGATAATCCTGGGAATTGCACACCTTGCAGGGACCTATTATTCGATTGGCTATTTTGATACCGGGACCATCATTCGAGCGGTTATGTTTGTTGTCATTGCACTGGTACTAGGCGCAATAACCGATCATATGAAAAAAGAGCAGGAGCAGATTATCAACAAGGTAACCGATGCCGCACTCAGTGCCGGGATAAACCGGGGCAGCAGTACAAAAATTACTCCCGAGCGGAAACGCCGCATTCTCTCTTTCGCGAGCGTGAAAACAATGAGTGAACGCCGTGATATCCCCGGTCTCGTCAAAGCGCTCCGGAACAGGGATCAGGCAGTTCAGTATGAAGCTGCGGAGGCTCTCGGGAATATCGGAGACCCATCGGCAACCGAAGCCCTGATGGATGCACTGACCGGTGACCAGTACAGCGGGATTCGGTGGAAAGCAGCAGAAGCACTGGGAAAAATAGGCGCTCCTGCAGTTCCGCATCTGATACAGGCTCTGAAAAATCCTGATGAGGATATCCGGTGGAAGGCGGCTGTTACGCTGGGGGAGATCGGCGATTTGCGTGCTGTTGAACCACTCGCGGACCTGCTTGGTGACGAGGACCGGTTTGTAAGGAGCCGGGCTGCCTATGCACTTGGACTTCTCGGTGCTGATGTAGTACCCCCTCTTAAAAATGCTCTCTTAAATGGCAGTGTTGAGATCCGTCGGGGAGCAGTTGCCGCCCTCGGAAACATCCGGCATCCGGATGCGATTGAGGCATTGATCCAGGCTCTCAATGATCCTTCGGATGAGGTATGGCAGGATGTGATCGCAGCGCTCTCCCGGCTGGGTGAACTGGCGTTTCATCCGCTGGTCCACACCTTGGGATCTCACGAAAGGAGGTGTGTTGAAGGGGCTGCCCTGGCTCTTGCGGGTTCAGGGGAACCTGAAGCTGTCAGTGCCCTGACTTCGGCAATCGATGCTGTCGATCCTTCGGCAAGGCCGGTTCTCCAATCGGCCGTCAATGAGCTTATCGCAAGACGGAACCGGCAGTTTTCGAAAAACACATTGGAAGGGCTGCCAGGATTTTCAAAGGAGGAAAGCTCTGGTAACCATGAATAATTATTGTTCAAAATCATCTGGCAGTTCCTATGGCCAGGGGATAACTGCATGAATCGGGAAATTATGAAGAATATCGAAGCGCTTGCAGATCCGGACCGAAATACCCGCCTCAAAGCAGTCAAACGCCTTGCAGATAACGGGCAGCCTGCCGTTGAACCGTTGATCATGGCAATTGAGCATGCGGAGAGTAAGGACATCCGGTGGTATGCGGCTGTTGCGCTTGCACGTATCGGCCGGCCGGCAATCGAACCACTGATCACAGCGCTGAAAGGAAACAGGGACTCAGAATTCCGTCGTTATGCTTCTGCAGCCCTTGGTCATATGGGAGAGGAAGCAGTTGATCCCCTGCTTACGGCAATGAAAGGTGCCGACCCCTCACTGCGAGGTTTTCTGTCGGCCTCTCTCTGCCGGATCGGCCCTCCTGCACTGGAGAAACTGAGAGAAGCTTATGCAAGCCCTGACACTGAACTCCGGGAGTGCGCCACCCTTACGCTCTGGGAAATGGGAGAATCCGGGATCATCGAGATGATGCAAGCGCTCGAAAGGGATGAAGGAGAGTCCTGAACCGAATCGATTCACTTTTTGCGGTCCTGATACGAAACAGATAATCAGGAGTTTGAAATGGCAGTTCACCGATCCGGAACGATGGAATCGTATGAAAAGAGCCTTCAGGACGGATTGGCTGCTGCACTCGAGGTAGCAACGCGTGCCCGGGCTGTGGGGATCGATCCCCGGACCCGGGTTGAGATTCCTATCGCAAGTGACCTTGCTGACCGGGTAGAGGCACTCCTTGGGATCCGGGGGATTGCAGCCCGGATCAGGGAGCTGGAATCTGGAATGAGCCGGGAAGAGGCTGCACTCCGAATCGGTGATGATTTTGTGGAGCGTCGGTTTGGTGAGCAGTCGCGCGAAGAGATTCTTGACCATGCGATCCGGACGGCAATGGCCATGCTCACGGAAGGCGTGGTGGCAGCGCCGACTGAGGGGATAGCGAAGATAGGAATCGGAAAAAATGATGATGGGACAGAATATCTCCGTATTTACTATGCAGGCCCCATCCGGAGTGCAGGTGGTACAGCCCAGGCTCTCTCTGTCCTGGTGGGAGATTATGTCCGGCGGGCACTTGGAATCAACAGGTATATTCCCCGCGTAGAAGAGGTCGAACGCTATATCGAGGAGATCCGGCAGTATAACACCATCATGAACCTCCAGTACCTCCCAGGAGATAAGGAGATTCGCCTCATCGTAGGGAACTGCCCTGTATGTATTGATGGTGAAGGCACGGAGCAGGAAGAGGTCGGGGGGTATCGCAATCTGGAGCGGATAGAGTCAAATGCGGTCCGGGGAGGGATGGCACTCGTGCTTGCCGAGGGTCTTGCGCTCAAAGCCCCGAAAGTCCAGAAATACGTCCGTGCAATGAAGATGGATGGGTGGGAATGGCTTGAGGAATTGACTTCTGGTGCTGCGAAGAGCTCGGATCCCGATGCCGATGCGATCCAACCAAGGGACAAGTATCTTCGTGATCTGATCGGGGGGCGCCCGGTATTTTCATACCCTATGAGGAAAGGAGGATTCCGCCTCCGTTACGGGAGATCCAGGAATACAGGGTTTGCTGCAGCGGGAATCAATCCTGCAACGATGCATATCCTGGGGAATTTCCTTTCTGTAGGTACACAGATGAAGATCGAACGGCCGGGAAAGGCTGCGGGGATTGTACCGGTCGACACCATTGAAGGGCCGACCGTAAGGTTGAAAAATGGTGATGTGCTCCGTATCGATGAAGCAGAGACCGCCCTGGCTCTTGCCCCTGATATTGATCGGATCCTTGATATTGGCGAGATCTTGATCAGCTACGGGGAGTTTATCGAGAATAACCATCTCCTCATCCCGTCAGCCTATTGTGATGAATGGTGGCAGCTCGATGGAGGTTTTGAGCCGCCTACGACAGAGCTCGAAGCTATTGCCCTTTGTTGTGAGGGAGCGTTCCTGCACCCGGATTATACCTGGTTCTGGGATGACATCAGCCCCGATCAGGTCTGCGAGCTTGCAGGATGTATTGAGAATCACGGAGAGATCAGGCATGGAGTACTTCTCATTCCCAATGAACCGGTGACCAAAGTGATCCTTGAAGAACTTCTCATCCCGCACATGGTCAGGGAGGGGATGATCTGTATCAGTACATTCAAGGTGCTATTAGCCTGTGTAGGCCTTGATCTCAACCTCAAAAGACGGAGAGAATGGGTGGATCCCCCCATGGAACATTCCCTCGCCCTCGTGATGCATCTCTCGGGATTCAAAATACGGTCTAAGGCAGGAACCCGGATCGGGGGAAGGATGGGACGCCCGGGAAAATCGAAACCCCGTAAAATGAATCCTCCCCCTCATTCTCTCTTCCCGCTTGGTGAGGCCGGAGGATCCCGCCGGTCGTTTCAGGAGGCGTCCAGCCATACCCCTGAAGCAAACAGGGATGGGGGTTTTATCAGGATTGAAACCGGTAGAAGGCGCTGCAGTTCCTGCGGGACCGAAACGTATCACAACCGGTGTAATTGTGGCGCCCACACCGTTGCAGTATACACCTGCCCGCGATGCAAGAGAGAGAGCCTGGAGCCGGAATGCCCTGTCTGCAAAGGGCCTTCATCCTGTTCACAGAATCTCACACTCAATGTCAGGCAGGAGTACCTTCTCGCGATGGAACGGCTAGGGAGACGGGAGAATCCGGTTGGGCTTGTGAAAGGGGTGAAGGGGCTTATCTCCCGGGAGAGGGCGGTTGAAGAGATCGAGAAAGGTATTCTCAGGGCGGAAAACGATCTATTCGTTTTCAAGGACGGGACTATACGGTTTGATATGATCGATCTCCCGTTAACCCATTTCCGACCTGATGAAGTGGGGGTGGGCCCCGGAAGACTTTGTGAACTTGGGTATGCTACGGATATCCATGGAGCCCCTCTTACCCGATTCGACCAGGTACTGGAGCTCAAACCGCAGGACATCCTTATTTCTGAGTCCTGTGCCGATTATATGGTCAAGATCGCCCGGTTCATCGATGAGCTCCTCACCCGCTGTTATCATCTCCCTGCCTATTACTCGATCAATTCAAGAACAGAGCTGCCTGGACACTTGGTAATCGGCCTGGCACCTCATACAAGCGCAGGAGTGCTTGCCCGCATCATTGGTATCTCGCGGGCAAATGTCGGATATGCCCATCCATTTTTTCACGCAGCAAAACGGCGGAACTGCTTTTACGGCGACACAGGGATGGAGTTCTTTGATGGACAGCAGTGGAGAAGTATGCCATTGCGGCAGTTTGTGGTCGAAAATTTTGATCTCTCCAGGCCAGGTATCGACCGGTTGGGAACATATTATTCTGACCCGAGGCAGGGATACCTGACACGGACGATTGACCGTGAAGGAAAACCCCACCTCAGGAAAGTCACATCGGTATCAATCCATAAAAGTCCCCCTCACCTCATCCGTTTTGAGACCACACAGGGACGAATGATCGCGGTTACCCCGGACCATGCCATGCTGGTATGGGATCTCTGTTACCTTCGAAAGATCCGGGCAGACGAGCTGAAGGAAGGTGACCCCGTTCCGGTGATGGTAGGGATGAACGTGATCACCGACTACATCCATAGGAGGGATATCGTCCCTGCTCCTGAAGACCGGGTCTACTGCCTGACTGTGGAAGAAGAACACACGGTATGTGCAAACGGGATATTCACCGGCCAATGCGATGGTGACGAGGACTGTATCATGCTTCTCCTCGATGGCTTGATCAACTTCTCCCGTGCCTTCCTCCCGGAGTCAAGGGGCGGGACCATGGATGCGCCACTGGTGCTCACTACGTCTATCGATCCAGCCGAGATTGACAAGGAGAGCCATAACCTGGATGTAATGGCTTCCTATCCCCATGAACTGTTCCTGGCAGGGCTCCGCTATGCCCATCCCCGGGAGATAGTCTCCCTGATCGACCGGGTTG
>JAJRBU010000114.1 GCA_028679315.1 Methanoregulaceae archaeon | reverse complement strand
GAGGAACTACTGCTCTTACCTCACGGACCAATGATGAGAGTGGTGAAAAAAATAGATCCAGGCCCTGGATGGTTGGCTTTGAGTACATCGGATCGCAGACCTTATTCGGAATACAGAGATCCTTTCTAATTCCGTAATTTTTCCAGAATCCTCTTTGAGGAGGAAGGATCCGGCCGGCTACCCGAGCAATTCCTACCCGTCCTCTCTGGCAGGAATAGAAAAGGGAACAAGTGTTCAGATCATCTCAGCCTTGATGATCGTGACATTCTGGAGCGGGCGGAATCCGCCGGCTTCACCATTTGTCGGGACTTTTGCGATGGTGTCGACAACATCCATTCCCTCGACCACTTTCCCAAAGGCCGGGTGCTTTGTATCGAGGTAATTGTTATTGACGAGGTTGATGAAGAACTGGGATCCGCCGGTATTCGGACCTGCGTTGGCCATCGAAATGGTCCCTCGGTCGTTCCGGTTTCCTGGCTGGAACTCATCCTGGATCACATAGCCCGGGTTGCCGCGGCCCGTGCCGGTGGGGTCTCCGCCCTGGATCATGAACCCGTCGATCACGCGGTGGAATATGACCCCGTCGTAGTATCCGGCCTTCACAAGGGTCTCGAAATTCCCTGCCGTGATTGGCATGTTGGGATCAAGGGCGATCACAATCGTGCCCATGTTTGTCTCAAGTCTCACCTTTTTCCATGAGTCATCAGGGCTGGACGTCGCAACCGGGGTGGACGCTGGCGAAGTGGTCACCGTAATAACCGGACTGGTACTGGTAGGGGAAACCGGTGAGGAAGGCTGTTCTGTGGTGCAGCCTGCTGCAAACAGGAGTGCGGCAAGAACAATGCCTGCAATAAGGAATGATCTGACAGATGACATCTGTTTCAGGTTGGACCGGAGGAAAAAATAGGTTTCGGATATCCCTCATGAGTGTACTGCAAATGACAGGTTTAAGGTAAAAGGAGCATGATTAGTACCAGGATGGACCGTTACCGTTGTTCAAAATGCAGCCAGGAGTTCTTTCTGAAGAACACCTGCAGTTGTTGTGCCCCGCCGCCAGGGCCTCATTTCTGCCCGGAATGTGGAGGAGAGCTCTTCAGGATCGGCGGGGATTATTTCTGCTCCCCTGATAATTACGATATGGATTGAGAAGTATCCGGCTGGGAACTTTATGGCACCATGCTGGTTCCCGGAACCCTAGGATTCCCCCCCTGCAAAACCATCGCGTCCAAGAGAAAGAAGACATATTCCCCTGATCATGTCTGCATGTTTATCAGGGAGGGCAGGCTGTCCCTCCGCTACGTGGCATTGTTTGCCTCGACCGAGGGGAACTCTCGGAAGAATCTGGCAATCTCACAATTCAGGATCTTCTTTTTGATACCATCAGAAAATACCCGGATATTCCCATGGGTACAATGCAATACTAGTTATACTCAAACAGCATGTATCGTATCACAGTTTTCAATAACTGTTTGAGTAAAACCATGTATAATCGATCAAATTATGGAACCCCGAGAACCAGCGGGCCCCGCGAAATGACAAAAGTAGTATGTTCAGATTGTGGAAAGGATTGCGAAGTACCGTTCAAGCCAACCGAGGGACGCCCGGTATACTGTCAGGAATGCCTGCCAAAGTACCGAAAACCCCGGTTCTAATCTTTTTTTCTCATTCACTTCAAATTCAGAGAAGTGCTGTTCAGGATTCCCGGATTGTAGTTATCGTAGTGCACTCTCTCTCTCGCCCTTACCCCTTCTCAACCGTTCATCCAACCTCTACCCGGAACACCCAAGGACCCTCATCTCCGGCAAGCTCCGGAATGATGATGGTCAGATCGCGTACATTTTGTGAGATGGGAGGGAGATTGCCGTTCACTTCCCAGAGCCCTCCGGTCTGAGTGACCGGTATGGTCAGGAACGGACATTCTGTTCCGCCATCGATGGAGAACAGCCCCGGGCCGGTATCGGGCGGAGGAGGCGGAAGGGACCCCGCGGGGATGCCGGGAGGGAGGGTTCCTGACGCGATCGGGTACAGGAAGGTGACCATGCAGTACTCTTCGCTGCATTCGAGCCGTTCCAGGATTACCGGGAGACCCGCGACCGTCACGGTCTGGTTGACCCCGATGATCCCTTCACGGGCAGCTTCAGGATACCGTATCACGATCGTCCCAACGTCCCATTCGGGGATGATTACATCGCCGGTCCTGGTCGGGATAGGTGCCGGAGGACCGGGGGGGTAAGGGGTATGTGGAATCTCCTCCTCCCAGAAGAGTTCGATCCGGTACCGCCCGGGTGCCAGCGGGGCGTTCTGGTTATCGGTCATGTCCAAGGGAATCTGGTATACCAGGTTCTCACCCGGAGGGATGATCCCGTCCCCTGTTCCGTACGGTATTGTCCTGACCACGGAACCGCAGTGGTCCGTCACCCTGACTCCGGGAGGGAAGGGCTGGACGGTCAACGGCCGGTTCACAAGGTTTCCGATGCTGATGTTCACCGATCCAGATTCGCCGGGGTTGACGACCGTTCTGTCGAGCTGGATTGCGAACGTATAGGTTCTCTCGCCCGGGCCAGGATGGGTGATGCCGACCATCGTCCTTTGTAGGGTCTCACTGGGTGTTCCGGGGCCGGTGACTGGCGTCCGCGTCTCGTTTCCCTCATCGGGAGTGATGCATCCTGCAGCCAGAAGAAGACAAAGGAGGAACAGGGATACGATCGCTTCCGGCAGCCATCTCATGAAAGGGATATTCCCGGTCAGCTGAAGAAATAATTACCGGTGCACGTGCAGGTATCAACAACCCTGCCCTGCTACCCATCCACGATTCCTGACCTGGATAGAGTGAAGGTGGTTCCGGGCCGCAGGTCGCACCACTTTTCCCGCTTTCCTCTTTCAATGCTTCGAAATTTTTCGAAGTTAACGCCAGATTGATGACATCATCTCCCTATATGCATCATACAGACAATGTCACGCAACCATATCCTCCTTATACTCTGTGCCTCATTCATCCTTCTCGCAGTCATTGCAGCAGGATGCATGAGCATTCCTGCATCTACCCCACCCGTTTCATCTGAACTGAAGAAGTTCAATTCAACTGCCGAGATCGAGCAGTATCTCAAGGATTCGATAACCGCAAGCCAGCAGGACGGGTACTACCCCTCCTCTGTCTCTACCGGGGGGATGAGTGATTCGAATGCCCCGCAGCGTGCAGAGAAGGGATCCGGGACCGGAATTCCTTCCCCTGTTCTTCAAGGGAGTGTCGATTACTCCCAGACCAATATCCAGGTTGCCGGGGTCGATGAGCCCGATATCATCAAAAATGACAACCGGTATATTTACACGATCTCCGGCCCGACCCTCACCATTATCGACGCATACCCCGCAGAAGAAGCTTCCGTGGTATCTGAAACCGGGATCAATGATACGCCACAGGACCTCTTTGTCAGCGGGAACCGCTTGGTCCTCTTCAGTACGGGAACGGATCCTTCGGACACACGACCGGAAACTTCTGATCCATATATAAAGGCAGTGCCCCCGTACTATCGCCCTTATTCACCAGTTACCCATACTACCATCTATGATATCAGTAACCGGGGGAATCCAAAAGTACTGAAGGAGTATACGATAGAAGGCGATTATATCGATGCCCGGATGATCGGCTCTCTCGTATACCTGGTCACCAGGGAGCAGATCTCTACCTACGGCGGTGACCCGATAGTCGTCCCAGTACTTAAAGAAGGGACTAGGACTGTTCTCCAGCCGGATGTCTGGTATTTCGACCATCCCGAGTCCCAGTACACCTTCACCACCATCACCTCCCTTGATGCATCGAGCGGGAAAGAGAAGGATGCCCAGACCTACCTGCTGGGTAGTGGTAACACCCTCTATGTATCAGAAGATGCGATCTTCGTGAGTTACCCGAGATATCACCCCGTGATCTATAAGGGGATGCCACAGGAGGTCTCCCCAGGCCTGGCCGTTGACGTCAGCGGCTCTGCCGGGGTCTCATCATCAAAGGTCGCGGTCATCCCACCTGACTTCAACACTCTCCCTGAGAGTGAGCGTGAGTCGATCCTCGACAGTCTCCGGAACGCCGAACAGGATGTGATCCGCCGGCAGGAAGCTGATCAAACCACCACGGTCATCCACAAGATCGGTATCAAGGACGGTGCTATCACCTACCTGGCAAAAGGCGAAGTGCCTGGTACCCTGGACAACCAGTTCTCGATGGATGAGTACAAGGGCAATCTCCGCGTCGCCACCACCTCCAGCATATACACTCCACAGTACGGGCAATATATCTACAACAATGTCTATGTTCTCGATGAGAAGATGGCCACGATCGGTGAACTGACCCACATTGCTGAGCAGGAGACCATCTACTCGACCCGGTTTATCGGTGACCGGCTCTACATGGTGACCTTCAAGCGGATCGACCCATTCTTCGTGATCGACCTCGCAATGCCCCAGAGCCCGAAGATTCTCGGGAAACTGAAGATCCCCGGTTACTCCGATTACCTGCACCCGTATGATGCGACACACATTATCGGGATCGGCAAGGAGACGACCACCAATGACTGGGGCGGGGTCTCCACAAGCGGGGTCAAGCTTGCCCTCTTCGACGTCTCTGATGTCTCCAATCCCAAACAACTCGACAAGGTCCAGATCGGGGATGCAGGTTCTGACTCAGCGGCACTCACGGATCATCATGCGTTCCTCTTTGACAACGGGAAAAACCTCCTTGTGATCCCCGTCCGGGCGGTCTCCTCTGACCCGGGGATAAAAGGCGATTACTACAACTACCAGCCGCAGATCTGGTACGGGGCATACGTCTTCGGACTCACCCCGGAGACCGGGTTCACCCTCCGTGGCACCGTCCAGCATGGCAGCGGTGACAGTGGGTACTACTATTACGGCGGCTCGACATCTGAGGTGAAACGTTCCCTCTATATCGGCGATATCCTGTACACCATGTCTGCAAAACAGATCAAGGCAAACCCGCTTGGTGATCTCAACACGACCATTGCCACCATCCCCCTCCCCAATGTCGGGGATATCCTCTACCCGGTCATGGTGGAATAGAGGGCGGGGATTTAAGGTGAGTACTACCGTACTGTCACTTTTTTGTGATGAAAGACCTCGACTCTTTTATATTTCTTGTATAATTTTTTTGATACTGCAGGTTCTCTCCATGGGTAAAAAAGTTAATAAACAGAAGGATCGGTTGCAATGACTCTTGGGAGTTAGCAGTAAACGAACTGGAGAGAAGTATCCATGCAAAAATTGGTCCAGAGCATTGATCAAATATCGACCTGAACCTTTTTTGACAGCGGGGAGGTCCTTATAATAGAGGGATTAGTCAAGCAAAGAGCCAGTCCCGGTGTTCCAGGCCCATCCATGAATATCTCTTATAAAAAAGAATTCAGGCCCATCCGTCTCGCAATCCCAAAAGCAATCATGATCCCCACCATTCCCCGATGAAGCACGATACATCACTGGATGGGAAAAACCCTGGTGGGACGGGTCAGTGTCCCTCTTTCCCTGGAATGCCTTCCATCAGCTGGTTCTTCTGTGCGAAAGCAAGAGAACGGATCACCTCATCATCGTCGAGGTCGTGCCAGAACTGGTATGCATCAGCGACCGCAAACGAAGCGTGTTCCCGCAGGTTCAGGCAGACAAGGGTATCAACCATGCCTGAGAGAACGGCAACGGCCCGTGAAGAGCCGGTTGGCACGGCTATGATTATCTTTCCCGGTTCCTCTGCCCTGATCGCCTCAACGGCCGCCATCATCGTGTAGCCGGATGCAAGGCCGTCATCGGTGATGATGATGATCCTCCCCGGGATTGGAGGAAGGGACTGCCCTCCAGTAAACTGCTCGATCCGTTTCCGGATGCTCTCCCTGGTCTCGGTGACAGCCCGTTGTATCTCATCGTCGCTGATATTCAGATACCGGACCAGTTCCCGGTTCAGGTACACCTTCCCGTTCCAGGTCATCGAACCGAAACCGGCCTCAGGATTCCAGGGCACTTTCAGCTTCCGTACCACCCCAAGGAACATCGTTGCATGGAATCCTTTTGCCAGTTCCAGCCCGACCGGAACTCCCCCTGATGGGATGGTACAGATCAGGGGATTTTCCAGGGGTGTATGATCGTGCATGAATGCTGCAAGACGTTTTCCTGCATCACTCCGGTCCCTGAACACTCCATGCCGGTTCCGGAGTAGAGGGTCTTCGAGAAGATGAACCATTGATCCACCACCTCCAGCCAGTTCTCTAACCTGACTGGTAATAGTTTTTCTGGCCTAATGGCCCGGAATGACCTCCTGGGGGCTTACTCCAACTCAGGTCTCCAGAGCCCGATGATATTCCTCATCTTCCTCTGTGCTGGAGAGAGGGGGAGTTGTCGCATAATCCGGATCGGTATGGGGATATAAAATGGTTGTGAGAGCCCTCAAAAAATGAAATGGAATGGAAATAAGGGTGCACCATGGCAATTCAAATAGTATACCTTCACAACCCAGAGGAGTTCAACCCCTTGCTCGAGGCAGCAAGTCCCGGGGATGCCCGGAATAATTGAAGTGCTGACTTGACGAGCAATAGATTTTCACCGATGGCCATGAAGAGAAAGGGGGGATTAGAGGGGATGAAACTCTCTGACCGGGACCGCAACAGACTCCCCGGCAAGGATTCGTCCCAGGTCGCGGTACCCGATGACATACAGGTGCTGCTCGATCACAGTGGTCAGTTCGTGCTTCTCCGGCCCCTGAATCGGGGAAAGCCATGCCGTCCCTTCCCGTTCTCCTGCAGGATCGACAACATCCACCGATTTGTGGAAGAGGAGTGAGGGGACATCATCGGGGACAATGAAATACCGTGACCCGGCAATCTCCATGGATAAACCCCTGCCGGATCTGCGTGCGGTACCTGCTCTGGTATAGCTGATGCACGGTGTCTTTCCCATTATCTTCACCATCTACCTATGGGATGTATGAGCATGTAAAGGTGGCGTCAGACGCTGAATTGCGATTATTTTTAAAAATTAACCATTATTCTTGCGATTTCAATTTACGGATCATGACGAGATCCCGAAGGAATGTAGGAGCGGAAGGTACTGGTCGCCGAACTTCGGATAAGGGCCCATCAGATTCTTCCCTGTCGTTTTCCCTGCAGCCTGAGCCGGGCATGGGGATCTTTTATTGGGTATTCAGAAAAATTCACTCAATCATGAAACACCTCTCAGCATTCCTGATCATCGTATACCTGGTTGGGGCATTCATCCTTTGTTCCGGTCATCGTCAATCCGGGAGTAAAGCCTCACAATCTATTGAAGAATACCGCGGAGGGATACCGGATCTCCAGATGCCCTCGGCAGGAGCGGATGAGCATAGCTGATCGTTTTGCAGGAAAGTATCCTTTCTCTCTGGATTGGCAGACGGGATGAACACTAAAAAAATTGTAGCATATTGCCCAGGTAATCGGGGGGTGTTGGATGAACCCCTCGATTATGATGCGTTGAGTTTTTCAGCGGCTCTGACTCCTTCTGCCAGTTCTGACCCTAGTGCGATGAGTGAATCGGGGGTGATGAACCCGTTTGCGAGGAGCACTCCATCCTGTGTGAGCGCAATCTCCTTGAATTTCTTGGCCCACAGGTGCTCAATAAGCAGGAAGCCTGCGGCACTCCCCTTGGGAATGTCACGGGCAATCTCCCTGATCTGCTGTTGATTGAGTCCGAATTCCTTTTCCATCGCCTTAGCACCGGCTTTCGCCCCGGCGACGGCACCCTTTCCCCGTGCTGCACCTAATCCAATCAGTGCTCCGACTGCGGCTCCCAGCCTTTTCCGGTCCTCATCGGAAAGTTCGGTGATCTGCACCGAATCAATCGTACCGTTCTTATCCTTCACTATGCCAAGAAGTCCTATTACTCGTATGATCTTCTTCTCACTCAGCGCGAATATCTCTCTCAGTAAATCTCCTTTCAGTTTTTCCGGATCGGGAAATCCTATCGCGATCATCTGGACTGGTCCAAATTCAACCATTCTTTCTCCTCCTCCTACAGAATCAGATACCGAACCCGAGTATATAAAGATAGGTGAGACCAGCCAGTCCGGCAGACGTACGGCCAGCTGAATCTTCGGTTTTAAAGTGTTGCTGATCCCCTTTGTTCATAGCACTGGATCGCTCCTGCTCATTCATCCATTGAAGTTCCAATCAAATTATTCTAAAAAAGAAGTAAAATATTCAGCCCCTCCGTCCCGCGGTCCCGAGAATGATGACGACCAGCATGACGGCTCCGATGACTAAAAGCCCCGAAAGACCAGTCGTAGTTGGCGGAAGGGCGGTTGGTTCGGTTGTTGGCATAGTCGTCGGGAACGTGGTCGGGGATACCGTGGGGGGTGGCGTGACCTCTGCCAGTGAGAATCTCGTGGTCGCCACCGCATCGGTCACCGTCAGCCCGCTTATTGTGACAAGGTAGGTGTCCGGGATGAAGGTGGCAGTATCAAAGGTAAAGGACCAGGTGTTCTCATCCCCGGAGCCCTTTTGTACCATGGTTACCCCGGAAACCCCTGAGAATGCACTATCTCCCTCCTTTGGGGTGGGTCCAAAGGACTGGGAGATAATTTCCACCAGCAGCTCGTTGCCAGGGGCAAGATTGGTGGTGCCGGAGAGCGTGATTGTGTCACCAACGCTATGGATCTCCGGGGGCTCGATTGTCACCTCCGGGGGGACGATCATGATCCCCCCTGTTACGGGAAGGATCAGCAGAACGAGGGAGATGATGAGAGTCACTATCCATAACCGTCCGACCCGCCGACCATTTCGTTCTCCTCTGGATCCCGCACCAGTCTGATTCATTGATATCTCACTCCGTTCGAACATGGCCGGTACTGTATGTAACAATCCCGGCCTTCACAGGATTGAATACGGGACGGTTTGTTAAATAGGTGATGGGGGAGTCTCTTTACCCCCTAGAGTTGTCGTACCAAAAAAACCTATCGCAAGAGATAAAAAAATCAATTCCGGGGGATTTAGTAACAATCGGGTGTTTCTCAGCAGAGAAAGACCGTTTCTTCAAAAACCGGATGAGTTCCCCAAAACCCCTTTTCACTTCGAAAATTCCCGCACTCAACGCCAGATTTAACCAAAGAAACACCAATATCCAATTCATGAACCAGCTTACCATCTTCATACTGGTGCTGGCATCCCTGGTGATCGCGGCCCTCTCCCTTGCCGGCTGCACCAGCACGGATACCCCTCCGGAAGAATTGCCACCGGAAGGGATGACCCCGGAACTGACCAACCCCCCGGGACCTCCCCCGGGAAGCCAGCAGCGTATTGTTGAGGCGAACAACCAGTTTGCCTTTGACCTCTATACCCGCCTGGCAAAAGACCCCGGATACAGCGGAGAGAATCTCTTCTTCTCGCCGTTCAGCATCTCATCAGCTCTTGCCATCACCTATGAAGGAGCCCGCGGGGAAACCGCAGACGAGATCCGGGAGGTTTTTTACTTCCCATCAGATTCTGCCATGATGCGGGGAGGATACCAAGCTATCATTGCAGGGATCAACAACGGGTCGTCTGTCTACCAGTTCCGGACGGCAAACGCTCTCTGGGCCGAGCAGACCTACCCGTTCCTCCCGGAGTACATTACAGTAGCGGACCAGATGTACGGAGCAAAAGCCACGAATCTCGACTTCATCACAAAGCCCGATGATTCCCGGGTCACGATCAACCAGTGGGTGGAGGATCAGACCAACGACAAGATCAAGGACCTGATCCCGGCCGGGTCCATCGATTCCCTGACCCGCCTGGTGATCACGAACGCCGTCTACTTTAAGGGGACCTGGGAGAAGCAGTTCAATGAGACGGATACCAGCGTCGAAGACTTCAGAACCGGGAAGGGGACGACCATCCGGGTCCCGATGATGCAGCGCACCGATAAGAATGCCACCTATGGCTATACGGAGACTGCGAATCTCCAGGTTCTCCGGATGCCATACGAGTCCGATACCGGCAAACACCTCTCCATGGTAATCCTTCTCCCCAGGGATGAAGACCTGGCAGCCCTTGAGCAGTCGCTTTCTGCCGAACGCATCGCGGAACTGCAGGAGAACCTCACGACCCGGCGTGTCAAGGTGTACTTCCCGAAGTTCACGATGGAGACAAAGTACCTCCTGCCTAAAACTCTCTCCGCAATGGGGATGCCGACCGCATTTACCTCCAATGCTGATCTCTCCGGGATGGACGGAACGAGAAACCTGTATATCGGCGATGTGATCCACCAGGCATTCGTGGACGTGAACGAGGAGGGGACCGAGGCTGCAGCGGCAACAGCGGTGATCATCCAACGTGCCATGGCAACTGAAGGACCGCCAATCCCAGTATTCCGGGCTGACCATCCGTTCCTGTTCCTCATCCAGGACGATGAGACCGGGCTCATCCTGTTCATGGGCAGGGTGGAGCACCCGGAAAGCCCCTGATATTTTTTTACGGCCCATCTCCTATCGTACCACCAGGAAAAGAGGATACCAAGGTATGACTGAAACCTTACCAGAACAATTATTCGTTTATGAGCATGATGCCAGGCGCTTCGAGCTCCTGGTCCGAATCGGCTATTGGATCGTGATCGGACTTGTCTCCTGGGTATATGGTATCCTTGCCCTTGTGTGTGGGATCCTCCAGTGGTTCTTCATCCTGATCATGGGACGCCGTCAGAGGGGGCTGTCGGAGTTCATACAGGGATACCTCGAGTATACCGTCTCCCGAATGCCGTACCTCTCCCTCATGACCGATAAACGGCCGGCTCTTCTCCCTGATCCAACCAGGATCTCCATGCAAAAAGAGGGGAAGTAACCGGGCATTTATCGCGCTAAACCTGAGACCAGAGGAGCAGCAGGAGAATCTGGATCAAGTATCGGAGAAAGAGAAGATCCGATTCCAACAATCTGCTCCCCTCCATTTCTCTTCCCACAAACATCACGATGAGACCGGCTTGATAGCGTACGATTCAGTTTTGTAAGAACAGGCTGCGATGGTTTAATAATACCCCATTGATTTATGTTCGTGCATGTCGATCTCCCGGACCTTCGTGATTTCCTGTCTTATGCTGCTTCTCCTGGGAGCGATGCTTCTTTCGTCTGGATGTACGACCAGGCAGCCTGATGCTGCAGAAATTTCTATCGACAGCCTGACCTACTACACCGAGCAGAGACCTCCCTACAACTACGAGGAGAACGGGACACTGCAGGGGATCTCAATCGACCTTTTCGAGGCGATCACCGGGAAGATGGGCCAGAAAGTGCCCCGTGATCGGATCCGACTGGTCCCCTGGTCCGAAGGTTACCAGGCTGCCCTGCAGGGGAACAAGACCATGATCTTTGCCATCGCGAGGATCCCTGCACGGGAGACCTCTTTCAAGTGGGCAGGCCCCATCTTCCCCTATACCACCGTCCTCTTTGCCCGGCCGGATGCCGGGATCGTCATCAATACGTCGGAGGACCTCAAGGGCTACCGGATCGGCGTGATCACCGATGACGCCGCCGTCCAGCAGCTGCTGGAGGCCGGGGTGAACGAGAGCCAGCTCGTAGAGGAGACAAATGTATCTGCACTGGTCACCGCACTCCAGGATGGAGCAATCGACCTCTGGGCTTATTCGAAGGCATCCGGCCAGTACGCCACCTTGCAGGTTACCGGCAACGCCTACACCTTCCCGGTAGTCTACACGTTCCCTGATATTCCTATCTATTTTGGGTTCAGCCGGGACGTGCCCGATGAAACGGTCCGGTCCTTCCAGCAAGCCCTGGATGCCCTCAAGGCCGAGAAGGACGCTCGCGGGATCAGCACGTATGATTCGATCGTAGGAAGACAAACTCCTGCCGTCGGTCTTGGACAGCTCCAGTACCTGACCGAGGAGTGGGCCCCCTATAACTTCGAGGAGAACGGGACAGCGAGCGGTATCGGCGTGGGGATCCTGGAGGCCATCTTTGCGGATATCGGGATAAACCGTTCCCGGGAGGATGTGCGGATCGTCCCCCTGGCCGAAGGGTTCCGGGAGGTCCAGAATGGCAGCTCGGTGCTCTTCTCCATCGTCCGGTCTCCCGAACGGGAGCCCCTCTACCAGTGGGTCGGGCCATTCACCCGGGGCAGTTTTGTCATCTATGCACCGATGAGCCGGAACATCACCATCACCTCGCCCGGTGACCTGAACCGGTACCGCATCGGGGCTGTCGAGAGTACGATCGAAAATACGCTTCTTGCTAACCTCGGGGTGAATGCCAGCCGGATCGTCAACGCCCCGGCACCCGAAGACCTCCTCCGTATGCTTGAGACAGGAGAGATTGACCTCTGGGCTACCGGGGATCTCGCCGGCCGGCATCAGATGATGAAGACAGCAGAGGATCCAAACACCTTTGAGATCGTCTATACGCTGAGCACGAACGACTTCTATTTCGTCTTCAGCAAGGATGTCCCGGAAGTCCTTGTCAAGGCCTTCAGCCAGGCGCTCACAAACGTGCGTCTCCAGCGGGATGCGCAGGGGATCAGCGAGTATGAACGGATCATCTACCACTACCTGGGAGCGAGCTGTGCCCGCCAGACCTTCACCGATGCGGAAGTGATGGCACTCGTCAATACGACTGCTGAGGATATCCGGCAGAACACCCCCGACACGTTCCGGCGGATAAACGCAGGCAAATCACCCTATAAAAGTACCGTACATCCCGATCTGTATGCCTTTGTCTACGATACGAATGTCACCATGGTGGCCCATGGCGACAACATCCGCCTGGTCGGTGTCAATTACCATGGCAAAACCGATGTTACCGGAAAACCGTTCCGTGATGAGATCATTGCCGGGGCGCTTGCAAACGAAACAGGATGGGTGGAGTATCTCTACAGCAATCCCGGGCAGACCGGGGTGTATTACAAGAACACCTATTTCCTCCGAACGGTGGGAAGTGACAAAAAGACCTACATTGTTGCTGCGGGCAACTACAAGAGCTGCTGAGTAACATAGGGGCGTTTGCCACAAATCCGGCCCCGGATTTTTTTGGTCCCCTGCCAGCATTGCGTTCCTGAATGGAGCATCGGTAGCTCCCTTTTCGGAAGATTCTTTCACTTGGGACTTTTGAGCCTGAGTCCCGGGTGACAATATCGGTCCCGCTTCTCTGTCTTGTTCCCTGCCTGGATAGCCAACGCAGGGCAGAGCTGGATGCAGGCCATGCACTGCTCGCAGTGGTGGAGCCAGACCGGCCTGCCCTCTTCGAGCCGGATATTTTCCACCGGGCAGACCTGGACGCATCGCCCGCATGAGGTGCAGCGGTCGTCAACCGTAAACTTCCGGTCGGCATCATGCACGCTCGTTACGAACCGTGGATAAATCAAATGTTGAACGAGGGAGCCGAACAGCGGCATTGAAGGTCTTTTCTGGACCCCTTGTTCCACCATCCCTGCAATCTCCTCCACCCGGCGGTCGGCCTGTGCGAGGATCTTTGCGATCGTTGCCTCGTTTGGCGGACTGTACATCAGGACATAATTGCCGGGCATCTTCACGGTGAATCCTGCATCAAGTCCGCGTTTGCCGGGCCCCTGGGTCAGGATTCGTTCGAGCTGATGCAGGGCAGGTGTTCCTCCCGAGCCCCCCAGGGTCAGTACTGCAAAGGAGTAGGGGACCTTCGAAAGATCGAGGCGGAGGGAGAAGTCCGCGACAATAGCCGGGAGCCCGGAGAAGTACACGGGGGCGGTGATACCGACACGGTCTGCCTCGGGAGCGATCCTGCCAGAAGATTTGACCACGGAAGCGATCGGCACGAGTTCGCAGTCAGGGAGCCTTCTGCAGAGCCCTTCTGCGACGGCAAGGGAGTTTCCCGTGCCTGTGAAGTAATACAGGATAGTCTTCATCGGTGATTCCTGAGAGGGTTTTGTCTCCTGTCCGGAATAAGCATGACGTTTTTCCACTCCCAGTGCATTACCGGGTTTGGGTGAAGATTGAGAAAATCGGAGGATTCACCTCGCGACATAAGCATACAGAGTGAACATGCCGGAGGCGTTATCAAATAAACCGCCAATGACCGATGTGTGGTCGAGCATAAAAATTGAAAATCACGAAGTGATTATCATTAGAAATAGCCCCTCATCCACGACCGGCAGAACGCTTCATCGCCCTGACGAGATCACCCATCCCTTGTCCCTGTTCCGCCATGGGAGTGCCCCTGTCCCCGATCATCCTGATCAGGGCAGAACCCACTATCACCCCGTCAGCCCCGGCATCGGCATACTGCCGGACGTGCTCCGGCGTCGAGATCCCGAATCCCGGCACGACCGGGAGTGTGGTCTTCTGCTTGACCCTCCTCAGGAGGTCGATGGCCTGAGGGGACAGGTCATCCCTCATACCGGTCACTCCGAGGGCAGCAACCAGATATACGAACCCCCCTGCCTTTGCGAGGATCCGTTCCATCCGTTCGGGGGAGGTGGTCTGGCTGACGAAGAGGATCGGATCGATTCCTGCCATCCGGGCTGCTGTGCAGAACGGGTCTGCCTCTTCGAGCGGCACATCGGCAACCACCACCCCGTCAGCGCCCGCATCCGCTGCATCGCGGTAGAATCTTGGGATCCCTCTCCGGACCACGATATTGGCATAGGTCATGATGAGAAGTGGGATCGCGGTCTCTCTCCTTACCTCCCGGACAAGGTCAAACAGCAGGTCCGTGTTCATCCCCGCAGCCAGTGCACGGGACCCGGCCTGCTGGATGATAGGGCCATCAGCCACCGGGTCGGAGAACGGCATGACGATCTCGATGATATCTGCCCCTGCCGCAATGAGTTCACGGGAGATCCGGATACTCTCCTCGAAGGAGGGATCGCCTGCCACGATACAGGTGACAATGAGCGGCCCTCCCCGTGTCCGGAATGCGCCGGAGAGCCGGGAGCTCATGGACCCTCCTTTATGAGGGCGGCGACCTGGGCAACATCCTTGTCGCCCCGGCCGGAAAGGTTGATGATAAGGATATCTTCCTTCTCCCGGTCCCTGGCGATCCGTCGCGCCAGGGCAACCGCATGGGCTGATTCCAGGGCGGGGATGATCCCCTCGGTCCGGGAGAGATAGAGGAAGGAATCCACCGCCTCAGTATCGGTGACGGCCTGGTAGGTCACCCGTTTTTCATCACAAAGAAAGCTGTGTTCGGGGCCAACCCCGGGATAATCAAGGCCTGCGGAGATGCTGTGGGATTCGAGGACCTGGCCGAATGCATCCTGTATCAGGTACGTATACGATCCGTGGAGCACCCCCGGAGTCCCGCCACAGAGCGTTGCACCATGCCGCCCTGCCAGTCCCTCCCCCCCGGCTTCCGCCCCGAAGAGCTCCACCGGGTCGTCAAGGAAGGGGGAGAACATCCCGATGGCATTGGAACCTCCCCCGACACAGGCCACCATGACATCCGGCAATCGCCCTTCCTTTGCCATCACCTGCTCCCGGATCTCCTGCCCGATTACGGTCTGGAAATCCCGAACGAGGGAGGGGAAGGGATGGGGGCCGACGACCGAGCCTATCAGGTAGTGGGTATCCTGCACGTTCGCCACCCAGTCCCGGAGGGCTTCGTTGATTGCATCCTTCAGGGTCCGGGACCCGGAATGAACCGGGATAACCGTGGCGCCGAGCATCTCCATCCTTGCCACGTTCAGGGCCTGCCGCTGCATATCCTCCTCCCCCATGTACACTTCCACCGAGAGACCGAGCGCTGCCCCGGCAATGGCGGAAGCCACCCCGTGCTGCCCGGCCCCGGTCTCTGCAATGATCCGCCGTTTTCCCATGAATTGTGTTAGCAGTGCCTGGCCGAGGGCATTGTTCAGCTTGTGGGCACCCGAATGGAGCAGATCTTCCCGTTTCAGGTATACCTTACAGCCGAGGTCTGCCGACATGTTCCGGCAGAAGGTGAGCGGGGTGGGGCGGCCGGCATACTCGCTCAGGTAATACCCCATCTCCTCCCTGAACTCTTCTGACGGAACGATCGTACGGTACGCAGCGTCAAGTTCATCGAGGGCATACATCAGGCTCTCGGGGACAAACTGCCCGCCATACTCCCCGAACCGTGACATCGATCTCATACCTTCACCCCTTTTGCCCGTTCCACGAATGCTCTCACCTTCTCTCGGTCTTTTTTCCCAGGTGCATACTCGACACCCGTTGCCACGTCAACGCCATCAGGGTGTACTGTCCTGATCGCTTCGCTGACATTATCGGGAGTCAGCCCCCCGGCGAGGAAGACGGGGACCTGTGCTGATCGTCGTACCGAGACCGCATATGCTGCGTCAAAATTCCTGCCGCTTCCATGGCTGGCATCGATGATGAGAGCATTGGCATCGTCCGGGAGGGGATCCCCCGGCCGGATACTCCGGAATACTCTTGCCGTACATGAGTCTGGTATCTGCACGAACGAGGGGACCTGGATGACATCCGGCACAAGATCGCAGATCGCTGCCATCTCCCGGGTTGAAGGACCGTGGGAGACACAACACCGCGTCAGTGAGGGGACGGCATCGAAGATCTCCCGGATTTTATCAGGGCTGATACAACGGGGGGATTGCGAGAAGGCGATCACCCCGATCATATCGGCCCCTGCCTCCTGTGCAATGAGTGCATCCCCGACACTGGTGATGCCGCATATCTTCACCCTCGTACCAATCCCTCCAGGCGTCGTACGGGATCATGTGCCGCCATAATGGCACTCCCTATCAGGAACGCGTCGGCATATGGCCTGAGGACCCTTGTGTCATAAGGCCAGGTCACCCCACTCTCGGACACTACCGTAAGGCCTGCCTGGCGGAGCCGGGGTGCCAGCCTCATGGTAGTGCTAAGATCCGTCGTGAATGTCCGGAGATCGCGATTGTTGATCCCGACAAGGCGGGTGCTGGTCGACAGGACCAGAGGTATCTCGTGGAAAGAATGCACCTCCACGAGTGGTTCAAGTCCATATGCGAGGGCAAGATCTACCATGTCCCCCAGGCGGTTCCCGAGCACGCCGGCAATGAGAAGGACGGCGTCGGCTCCGAGTGCCCGGCTCTCTGCAAGCTGCCGTTCGTCGATGATGAAGTCTTTCCGGAGCAGCGGGAGATTGACGTGAGGTCGTATCGCAGGGATAAACGCCGTATCGCCATGGAAATAGACCGGTTCGGTCAGTACGGAGAGGGCGGTGGCACCGGCACGGGCAAAGTCCCGGGCGAATGCCACCGGATCACCCTCTGTTCGTATTGTCCCGGCAGATGGTGAGGCAAATTTTATCTCTGCTATGATCCTATTTCCCGGCTTGTCCTGGTGGATCGAAGCATGCAGGCTGCAGCATCGGTGTGGGGAAGGCAGGGGGTATTCCTCAACGCCGGGCATTCCCGCAACCCTTCCGGCAGTCGCCTGGAGCACCTGGTCGAGTATCATGGTTTACCCCCGGAGGCACGGATCAGCGCTGCCAGCCGTCCGGCAGCGGCACCGGAGGCGATCGAGTCTTCGGCTTTCTGGATACCGCGGTCAAGGTCAGCTGCCCTGCCGCCGAGGAAGATGGCTGCCCCCGCGTTCATGACGACCACATCGTGGGCGGGCCCGGGAACTCCTGAGAGGATGTTTTGGATGATCTCTGCATTGACCTGCGGTGAACTGCCGGCAAGAGCCGAGTGCGGGGATAGGCGGATGCCGAAGGATTCAGGAGTTATGGTATACTGCTGGATCGCTCCCCGGTCAATTTCAGCCACCTGTGTCGGGCCGGCAACTGCGATCTCATCAAGCCCCTGCCCATGCACCACCATTGCCCGCTCGGTTCCGAGTGCCAGGAGGGCATGGGAAAACCGGTCGACCTGGTGGGGGCTGTATACTCCGCAGAGCCGTGCTGGTGCCCCGGCTGGGTTGAGGAGCGGGCCGAGCAGGTTGAAGACCGACGAAAAGCCCAGTTCCTTCCGGACCGCTGCTGCATGTCTCAGGGCCGGATGGAAGGCAGGGGCAAAGAGGAACCCGATGCCGGTCTCTTCAACGATTGAACAGACTCGTTCCGGCGCAAGATCGATCCGCACGCCGAGGGCTTCCAGGACATCGGCCGATCCACACGAGCTGGTTACGCTTCGGTTCCCGTGCTTGACTACGGGGACCCCGGCACCAGCAGCAACGAATGCTGCTGCCGTACTGATGTTGAAGGTCCT
>JAJRBU010000003.1 GCA_028679315.1 Methanoregulaceae archaeon | reverse complement strand
TCACAGCCATGCTTGTCGTGGCGAGCCAGGCCAGCCTGTACGGGCTGTTCCGGTTTTGCTTCACACTGTACGGGGTCACCCTCAATTACCTAACCATCGGATGGGTCATCATCATCCTCGGTGTCCTCTCGATGATTGTCGGCGTCACCATGGCCATCCCGCAGAAGGATATCAAGCGGTTGATGGCCTACCATGCCGTCTCCCAAACTGGGTACATGCTCCTTGGTGTCGGCGTGGGACTCGCAGTCCTCGGCGACCAGGCACTGCTCAGCTCGTATGGGACAACCGCGATGGAAGGCGGGATCTTCCACATCTTCAATCATGCCATGTACAAGGGTCTCCTGTTCCTGACGGCAGGGGCGATCATCTACCAGGTGGGGACGAGCGACCTGAACCGGATGGGAGGCCTTGGGCACCGGATGAAATGGACGATGATCTTCTTCATCATCGGGTCGCTCGCCATTGCCGGGATCCCACCCTTTAACGGATTTGCCTCCAAATTCCTGATATACGAGTCCGTGTTCGCCTTCAGTCCCATCCTTTCGATCATCGCAATGGTGGTGAGCATCCTCACCCTTGCCTCGTTCGTCAAGGTATTCCATTCCGTCTTCATGGGCCCCCCGCTCCCGGGGAATGAGCAGGTAACGGAGGCTCCAAAAACCATGCTCATCGGGATGGCAATCCTAGCCACTATCGTGATCGTCTCAGGTATCTTCCCGCAGTTCTTTGTCCAGAACCTGATCGCCCCCGCAGCCCAGGCACTTATCGACCAGGCAGGGTACGTAGCAACAGTGCTGGGAGGTGTATGACCATGGCATTTGCAACGTCCCTTTCGAGCGGATTTGGGATCTGGGATCCGGTCCTCTGGATTATCGCCATCATTATCGGGCTTGTCATCGCCTGGTTGCTCTGGAGGTCCGGAGTCTCCGCATATAAGAAAGGCACCGACCAGGCAAGGCCGTACCTGTCAGGAAATCCTGAGCCGTCCAAGGGAGACGTCCACATCAGGGCAGGGAACCTCTACTGGGGATTTACCGAAGGGATCAAAGGATACTACCAGCGGGTCATCCCGCTGCATACCGGGATCGCGACCGATTATCTCCTCTGGATTTTCTGGGTCGCCGGGATCCTCCTCATCATCGTGATGGTGGTCTGACATGAAGATCCCCACATCATTCAACCGGTCCCTCTGGGTCTTCCACCTCAATTCAGGGTCCTGCAACGGGTGCGAGATCGAGATCGTGGCTACGATTACCCCCCGTTACGATCCGGAACGGTTCGGGATACGCCTTGTCGGATCGCCCAAGCATGCCGATGTGCTTCTCGTGACCGGGCCTGTCACAAAGAAGATGGCACCAAGGGTCCGGAGAGTATACGAACAGGTCCCCGATCCGAAAGTGGTGATGTGCATCGGCACCTGCGGCCAGTCGGGCGGGGTCTTTTATGATTCCTACAACCTGGATGGTCCGATCGACCAGGTGCTTCCCGTAGATGTCTATGTTCCAGGATGCCCGCCCCGTCCCGAGGCAATCATTTACGGGGTAGTAAAGGCGTGGGAAAAACTTGAACGTCTGGAGGCAGAGCAATGAACGAGACACCCCACCTCACCCCACAGCAGATCGTCGATCGGTACCGCGAGAGGTTCGGCAGCGGGCTTATCGATGAAAAAGTGACTGAGCGCGGTGAAGGGATAAAAAAGGTCAAGGCACACAACCTTTGGTTCCGGGTCAGCCGGGAACTGCTCAGGCCCGCAATCCAGGAGCTGATCACGATACGGTTCCCCCATTTCGCGGTGATCGCAGGAAATGACCTCGGAACCGAGATCGAGCTCCTTTATATCTTTTCGGTCTTCTACGGTCAGAAATTCGGAGAGTACATGGTCACGATCGCCATCCGTCTGCCAAAGAGCGACCTTTCAGTTCCCACGATCACCGACCTGATCCCGGGAGCCCTCTTTTCAGAGAGGGAGAAGCAGGAATTCTTCGGGGTCACCGTGACGGGAATTCCTGATGGCAGGAGACTCTTCCTGCCCGAAGACTTCCCGCAGGGGGTCTACCCCTGGAGGAAGGACGAGACGGGGATCCCTCCCGAGATGATCAAGAACCTCTGGGAAGTGGACCGCCCGAAGGACCGCCCGGCCCCCCCAGTCCCTGAAAAGCCACCCTCTCCCGAAGTGAAGAAGGAAGGAGGCGAATCTGCATGAGTACTGAAAAGGTCAAGAAAACAGTCCCCTACACGGTCCCGATCGGGCCTGTCCACCCGGCGCTCAAGGAACCGGTGATGTTCACCTTCGGGATGGAGGGCGAGATCGTCAGGACCGTGGACTTTGCACCGGGCCAGACCCACCGCGGTATCGAGTGGATGGGGATGAGGAGAAACCCCGTCCAGATCGTGCACCTGACCGATCGGATCTGCGGAATCTGTGGTATTGTACATTCGCTCTCGTTTGCCAGGGCAGTCGAGCAGATCGCAGAGATCCAGGTCCCGGAGCGGGCTGACTATATCAGGACGATCCTCCATGAGCTGGAACGGATACAGTCCCATCTGCTCTGGGCCGGTGTTGCTGCCCACGAGCTCGGGTTTGACTCGCTCTTTTACCTTACATGGAGGGTTAGGGAGCAGTCGATGGATCTGATCGAGAACCTGACCGGTAACCGCGTAAATTACGGTATCGTCCAGATCGGAGGGGTCAGGAGAGATATCTCCGATGAACAGCGGGTACTCGCAGAGAAGGGTCTCGACTATTACCAGGGGCTCCTGGACAAGATGGCAACCCTCTTTTTAGAGGACAGCACGATCCTCATGCGGTGCCGCGGCCATGGAATCCTTTCCGAGCAGGATGCCCGGCTGCTCTGCACGATCGGTCCAACTGCACGGGCATCCGGCCTGAACATGGATGTCAGGCAGGACTATCCCTACTGTGCCTATGGCGATCTCGATGTGAAGGCGATCCTCCCGCCTCCCGAGACCGGTGGGCCGAAGGGGGATGTCTACGACCGGATCATCGTCAGGCTGCTCGAGGTCGGCCAGTCGATTGGGATCATCAGGCAGTGCCTGGAGAACCTCCCTGCAGGGGAGATCCTCTGGGAGCCGAAGATGGCAAAACTCCTTGCAGTCCTCAAGAAGGCAGAGGGCGAGGGGATCGGCCGGGTGGAGGCTCCCCGCGGTGAGTGCATGCACTACGTGAAAATGGCAGGGAAGGAGGCCCCGGAGAGCTGGAAAGTCAAGGCATCGTCCTACAGCAACCTGATGTCCTGGATCCCGATGCTCCAGGGCGAGCAGCTGGCCGATGTCCCTATTATCGTCGCATCCATCGATCCCTGCCTCTCCTGCACCGACCGTGTTGCAGTGACAAGGAACGGCCGGTCTGATATCCTCACCAAGGAGGACCTGAGCCGCCTGTCGCGGGAGAAGACACGGAGGATGATGCAATGATCGGGAACCTTCCTATGATCCTCGTCGGGGCAGTACTGATAGCAGTATTTTCAATTATTATCGGCCTGCTGCTCATGGGATTTGACCGGATCGTAGCCGCACGGATGCAGGCACGGATCGGTCCTCCGCTTACACAGCCGTTCACCGATATCAGGAAGCTCCTGGCGAAAGAGAATGTCGTACCCGAAAATGCCATACCCTGGCTGTTCAACCTTGCACCCGTCCTTGCCCTGGCGTCTGCCATCACCATCCTCCTGTATCTCCCGATTGCTGGCTTTGCCCCCGTATTATCCGGGGGAGGCGACCTCATCCTCGTTATGTATCTCCTGACAATTCCAGCCCTTGCCCTTGTCGCCGGGGGGTTTGCATCCGGGTCACCCTATGCAACTGTTGGTGCACAGCGTGAGATGGTGACGATGATCGCCTACGAGTTCCCGCTTGCCATCGTGATCATCGCCATCGCATGGAAACTCGCCGCTGCCGGCATCGCCCTCCCCTTCACCCTCGCAAGTATCCAGGCCAATCCCGTCTGGTCCCTTGTCGGGCCGCTCGGGGTTATCGGGCTCCTGATCCTGCTCATTGTGCTGTTGATCGTGACACCGGCAGAGCTCTCCCGGGTCCCATTCGACACCCCGGAAGCTGAAACCGAACTTGCAGGCGGTATCCTTGTCGAGTACTCGGGAAAGAACCTTGCCCTCTTCTCCCTGACACAAGGAGTGAAGACCGTTGCGATGGCGTCTCTTGTTGTCGCCCTGTTCTTCCCCTACAGTCTCGCAGCAATCCTCGGGATTGCGGGAATCCCTGCAGCAGTGACAGATATCCTGTTTTTTATCGTCCTCATTACCATCGTTGCCTTCCTGTCGGTGAGCCTGGTGCGGGTCTCGATGGCACGGTTCCGCATCAACCAGGTGATATCAGTCTACTGGATATACCTTGCAATCGCAGGCCTTGCAGGACTCCTCCTCGTCATGACTGACCAGATCGTCGGGGTGATCTGAAATGGCCGGACTCCCCTTTGTCCCCGAGGTGTTAAAGCAGCTCTTCAGTCGCCCGGCAACCAACGCGTTCCCGGCCCGGCACCTCCCCCCTTCAGTGACGGAGTTCCTTGCTAAAGTCGCACGCGGAGAGGCCCAGATTCATCCCCCGGTTCCCACACCCCCGAAATTCCGTGGAAAAATTGTCTATGACCGGGAAGCATGTATCGGCTGCTCCCTCTGCATCCGGGTCTGCCCTGCCCATGCCATCGAGTTCATCCCAGAGACAAAAAGGGTCAGGATCTATGTCACCCAGTGCATTTTCTGCTCGCAGTGCAATGATGTCTGCCCGAAGGATGCCCTGCACATGAGTTCCGATTTCCTGCTCGCAACCGAGGACCGGTACGCCGAGAGCCAGATTGTTGAGTGAGAATCCGGGGCTCCATCTTTTTTCTGTCTTCCAATGAATCAGACAAGCGCGATTTCCGATCAGATCGCTTTTTATATCATCAGCGCTGCCGGATCAAGCTCCTCGATGTTCCCGGCCTCCCCTGCCTTTAAAGGGTTGTATTTCCTGGATGCGGTTCTGCACCAGCAGTGAGATCAGCCGTTCTCCTCCGGCTATGACCACAGGGCTGATCTCCTCCTCTTCTCCCATCCTGGAGGGCTGGATTCCGATAAAGAGAACCTGACCCGCCGATTCGGCCAGGTACCGTATCAGGAACGAGAGTGGCATGTTATGGGTCCCCACACTCACATCCTCGATCCAGTCCTCACTGACGATCCTGAACTCTCCGGGGTTCAGGCCTAACTCGGTCGCATCCACGAGCACCAGTATCTCAGGGTGATGGCGGCGTACCAGTCCCGTGAAGTTCTCTGGCATCGTCCCGCATTCAAGAGCGAGCCAGCCGCGGGCTCGGAACCGAGACGCGATGTAATTCCCGATCCCGTCATCACCGTGGAGGGTGTTTCCGATCCCAAGCAGCATCCGGACTATTTCCATCACCAGTGGTATTCCTAGTGGTATGGTCATTGGGGGGAGAAAAATACGGTACCTGCGACCATGAGTGAAAAAACAGAGGAGAGCGAAAGGAGTTCCCCGTAGGATTTCGCTTGGGATAAGGGGTATCATGGTCCTGATAAGCGAAATCCGGGAGGTAATTTTATGAGAAGGAAACTATTTAGGGCCCCTTTTCCCCGGAAAAACCAATAAAATTTATAGTAACGAGCAGCAATTTTCCCATGTATTAGTATTGGAGTATTTATCATGACCGAACAAACAACCGGAACTCCGGGCATGAGAGCGATCTTTGGAGGATTCTTCCCATGGTGGGTGCTGCTCATCCAGGGCATTATTGCCCTCATCCTTGGTATATTTTTCCTCACTTCACCGGCGATGACCGTGATCGTTCTCATCACCTTCCTCGGCGCGTACTGGTTTATTAGCGGGATCTTCACGCTCTTCAGTGCAGCAGGAGATCAAAAAGACAGGGGAATGAAGATCCTCCTTGGTTTCCTTGGAATAATTCTCGGGCTTGCCATCCTTGCATACCCGTTCTATAGCGCCTTCATCGTGCCATTCATCTTCATCATCATAGTAGGGGTGTGGGCACTCGTCATTGGAGCGATCCACATCTACCAGGGAATCACCGGCGGTGGCTGGGGTGTCGGGATTATCGGGCTTCTCTCGGTGATATTCGGCCTGATCCTCCTTATTCACCCATACCTGGCAACGCTGGCACTCCCGTTTGTCCTTGGTGTTCTCGGGATCGTCTTCGGCTTTGCCGCCATCATCGGGGCATTCATCGTCAGATCAAAACAGAAAATAGCCTGAACCCCACCCGATTCCTGTTTTTCCCTTTTTCCTCATGGAATGAGCAAGTTCTCCTTCGCAAGGACTATTATGGGAGTTCCATCAAACCTGATACGTACACGCATACACAGGATGCGGCAGGGAAGAGGACATCGGCTCCATGTTTGAACTGTTTTTCGAGATTGGCAACTATGCAATCTGGGTATTTGTCGTAACGAGCATTGCTGCCATGGGTCTCAACCTCACGGTGCCTGAAGTCCTTGCGCCATGGAAGAAGAAATGGCTCCTCTCAATCTCCCTCATCGCCAACTTCATTATCGTCCCGCTTTTTGCCCTTTTTATCCTGTACCTCTTCCCACTCGACCCTGAGCTGGCAACCGGACTTATCCTTGTTGCCGCAGCAGCCGGGGCCCCCTCTCTTCCCAAGGCAATGGAACTTGTCAGGGGGAATGTTGCCTATGCCGTGGGCCTCACGATGATCCTGATCCTTGTTACCATCTTCTACATGCCGTTCATGCTCCCGTACCTGGTCGAGGGGGCCAATGTCGACCAGACCAGCACGGCGCTCTATCTGATCGTCTTCATGCTCATCCCGCTCATCATCACCATGACGATCAGGGCAAAATTCCCGCTGCTTGCCTACCGGTTATATCCGGTCGTCGATCGCGTATCGGACCTGTCCATTATCGTTGTCCTTCTCATCTATACCGTCGCCCTGTTCCTGAGTGATTTTTCGGTGAAGGCCGGGACCCTGCTTGGTCTTGAAGGCACCGCAGTTGCGATCCTCTTCATACTCGGTTCTTTTGCCATTGGGTACGCACTCGGCGGTCCTGAACTGCAGAACCGCCATGTCCTTGCGTTCGGGACAGGATTCCGGAATGTGTCTGCGGCACTGGTGGTCGTCTCCGCGAGCTTTACCGAACCCCAGACCCTCTTCATGGTGCTTGTCATCGCCATATTCGGGATCATCTTCATGTTCATTATCGGGGGATGGCTCTACCGGAAGAACAGGAAGGAAGGGCAGCGCAATCCTGCAAGGGACCTGTAATATCCATAGGTATTCCCGTGAGCAAGGATTCTTAAAAGGATCGTACCAAGTAATCTCTATCATGAATCGCTCTGCTGTCTTTCTCCTCTGCCTGGTCGTTTCCGGATTACTGATCTCCGGTTGCAGTTCCCCTGCCCCGATGCCGGAGGTGGAAGTGGAAGGGGCAGCGGTATCGTCCTTTTCCCTAGCAGAATTGACCCTCGATATCTTCCTGTCTGTCGATAATCCATATCCGGTCGCAATTACTCTCCAGTCTGTCTCCTTTGATGTGTATTACCTGGATGGTAATGAGTGGAAGTACCTGGCACATGGAGAGCAGACTGGCATCCCGGTGAATCCGGGAAAGAATTCTGTCTCCATTCCTGTGACCATACAAAATGTTGATCTGCTTGGATCGCTCCTCTCGTTTGCCGAGAGCAGGGAGATTACCCTTGAGATCCGGGGGGTGGTCGTTCCGGACCTGCCGGGTGGCATCTCTCCAGAAATTCCTTTTACAAAGAAGGTTACTCTCACACCCTGAAACAGTAGTATCCCCTTTCCCCTTTTTGTCAGGATACCCCTGCTTGTCAATCAAGTTCTGGGCACATACTGGCGATCGAGCGATTGGGATTGGGTTTTCTGGGATACGGGAACCAGGAGCATACCTACTACTTTTCAGAATTCATGGGGAGATCAGGGAAGACTTTTTAGTCCATCGCAATCCAGGTTCTCCTATAAGTACACCGTTGCACAACCAGTAGTCCTGATACATGGATGAATAACGTTAATGTGACATCCTGTGCTAACGTAACAACCATTCACCCATCCACAGGAGAGCCTTTTTCCATGAATTCATCCACGCCGACGTCTGAAGTGTCCCGGATCCTGATCCCCCTTGCCGCAGCAGTCATCGTGCTCGCGGGAATGAAGGCAGCGTCATCAATCGTCGGCCCGATAGCGTTTGCAATCTTCCTTTCCGTGATCTTTGGATCGCTCCTCCACTGGTTGGAGAGAAAAGGCCTCACTTCCGGCAGAGCCCTGCTCCTCACCCTTGTGGTCTTCTTTGCCATCGTTGCTGTTTTCATTGTCGTGATCGCCGGGTCCTTCCTCCAGCTACTCTCCGACCTCCCTCTCTACCAGCAGGAACTTGTGGCAAGCCTCGACCTGGTAAGCCCGTATCTTCTCTCTGTGGGGATTGATACCTCTTCCCTGACCATCCAGGACCTGGTCAATTCGTTGTCTATCGGGATTGGAAGTCTCGTCCGGCAACTCTGGAACCTGGCAATCCTGATGGCCATGATCATCCTCACTACGCTCTTCCTCCTCTTTGAAGCGAAGGGATTCTCGCAGAAACTCCGGGTCATCATCGAAGACCTCCGGCCTGGTGACCTTCCCCGTTTCATCACCCTTGCCGAGAAGAACATCGGATACCTCATCATCAGGACCGAGGTGAACCTTGCCATGGGTATCGGGACGGCAGTCATCCTCGCGCTGATCGGAGTGAAATATGCCATATTCTGGGGTTTCCTCGCGTTCCTGCTTGGGTTTATCCCCTATGTCGGGTTCTGGCTCGCCGTGATCCCGCCGATGGTCCTTGCATGGTTCGAACTCGGTCCTCTCTCCGCCATCCTGGTTCTTGTCGGATCAGCGATCGTAAACCTCTTTGCCGAGTACCTCATGTTCCCCCACCTGGCGGCCCGGGGGCTTGCCCTCTCCACTGCCGTGGTCTTCATCTCCCTCCTCTTCTGGGGCTGGATACTCGGTGGCTTTGGTGTTCTCCTTGCCGTGCCACTTACCCTACTCGTCCAGATGATCTGCGAGCTGTTTGATGAGACCAGGTGGATCTCGGTGCTCCTCGGCCCATCCCCTGGAAAGGAAAAGGGTAAAGGCGTCATAGGAAGAAGGTGATCACTTCCCGTGCTTCAGACCAGGGATAGTATCTGCCTTCTGGGTATACGATAGAATTCCAGGCACTACGGGGGGGCCTTTTCTTCCCATTCTCTGTTTATTCATCCGCGAGGGATCTTTTTGAGGATACGATCCAGGTCTCCTATTCGGAAAAATAGAGAACCCCTGCAGTTTTTTCCAGGCTCATGCAGGACTTAATGAGCCCTCGGGGAACAATACACCATGGAGAAAAGGTATGGGATGTACCTGGCCTACTTTTTCATGGCATTGATCGCCCTGAATGCCGTACGTTCCCTTTTCAGAGGGGAGTATAATGCGATGGTCACGGCGTTCCTGATGCTCGGGATGACCGTGATCCTGTTTGTCGTTGCCAAGCGGATGAACATCCACCTGCCCTGGTTCGTCTTCTTCCTGGTTGCCCTCGCCCTCTGGATCCATACTGACGGCTATGTGCAGGGTTATTATATGATGTATTACCCCTACTACGACAAGATAGCCCATATCGTTTCGGGGACAGCAGTTGCCGTTCTCGGTTTCCTCGGTGTCTTCTTTGTTGACAAGTACATGAATATGAACCTGACAGCATGGTTCATCGTCTTCTTCACCATCATCTTCAGCGTAGCGCTCGGGGCATTCTTGGAGATGTACGAATTCTTAGTGGTCTTCTTCTTTGGGGGCAACCTTGCCGGCCCCATGCAGAACAGCCTCAACGATACCATGCTCGACATGATGTTTGTCTTTGCAGGATCGATCATCGTCGCAATCATCGGTGTTTTCTGGTTTTAGCCCCACCGGAAAGAAGAGATCACCCAGGGTGCACGGATGCCAGTGTAAAGGGATCTCTCCATCAATAACACTCCATTTTTTACCGGTCCAGGAAGTATTTCCTACCCTTGCAGGGATCATCTGTTGCAATTCCATCGACTCCCAGATCTAGGGCTACCCGGAATTCACCCGGCGAGTTCAGGGTCCAGGAGACCACAAGAAGATCCCTGGCATGACATTCCCTGACGATGGTATCGTTCAGCAGGGTATATTTCAGGAAGAGGGCATCCGTAGCAAGCCGTTTTGCAGCACCTGGCAGGTCGGCCGAATCCTTCGAACAGATGATACCGGTTCGTGCCGATGGAATAAGGGTTTGTGCTGCGATGATACTTTCAGGGTGAAACGAGACGATGAACAGGTCATCCGGCTCATGCTCCCGGATCACCTGGCAAACCCTGGCTTCGCTCCCCGGTTCCTTGATCTCCACGACAAGGCCACATTGTCCTGATACGAGGCGCAGGACCTCTGCAAGGGTCGGGATGGATTCTCCCTTACCGGCATCAAGGGTCTTCAACTCTTCCATGGTATAGTCATGCACCGGTCCCATACCGTTGGTGGTGCGATCAAGCACAGGATCATGCATGATGACTGGTATCCCATCACGGCTGAGCCGGACATCGACTTCAACGTAATCGGCGCAGGCCATCCCCGTTATGACTGCCCGGAGCGTATTTTCAGGTTCCACCCGCTTTGCACCGCGATGGCCAATGATGAACATGGTACGCCTTCATCCTGCTTTTCTGCCCGCATCCGCCTGTCCGAACGGAATCTATCGGAGGGTTTTTCAGGCAGATAGTGCGGTTTCTCCTGCCCTCTCCCGGACCTGGTCGCCGTGGGACATTCGTGATAGAGGCTGCCGGATTTACTCCTTGATCATGACAAGCATCATCTTGAACGGTGAGGTGGCGGTCAGAGCATGCGGGGCACCTGCCGGCATGATGATCGTCTCCCCTTCCTTCATCGGGTAGGTAATCCCTGATATCTGGATCTCGCATGCCCCGTCAAGAATGGTTGCCACTGCATCAACCGGGGCGGTATGCTCTGATATCCCTTCGTCTTTGTCAAAGGAGAATATCGTGATGCTCCCCGACTTTGTGTTGATGATCATCCGGCTGGCTATGCTCCCTTCCTGGTATGCGACAAGGTCCTTTAAGCTGATGACTTTTCCTTTTAGCTCTTCACGGTCTGTCCTGCCCATGCTGATTCTCCTTCCACCCTCTTTTCTCTTCCCGGGGATATTTAGTTGCGGTAGCGAAAAAAGATGATGATACCAATCCCAATCGAGCCGGTATTTATTTCGTTCCTTCTTTGCCTTCTGCTGCCCCTGCCCTCCGGTATTCCAGGGCTCCCTGCGTGGGACAGACATCAAGACAGCGATGGCAGAGGTAACACTCTCCCTTCAGATCGCCACTTTTAGCCTCGTTGGTGGGGCATGCCTTCTCGCATTTCCCGCACGAGATACAGGCATCGGTCCGCCTGATCTTGAACAGGCTTCCCATTGCCGGAATCGAGACGAGTGCCCCGAACGGGCATATGAATCTGCAGAACGGGCGGTAGAGGAAGAGCGAGATGGCGATGATCACGAGGAATATGAAGAATCCTGCCGAGAGCAGGAGCAGGAAAAAGTCCCTAATCCCGAACAGGCGGAGGAGCCCGAACGAGAAGAAATACGCGGCACCAATGAAGAGGATGAAAAAGATCCACCTGATAGCCCCAGGCCATACTTTATTCGTGACCTTTATTTTCGATATGGGTGCAAGGGAGGCCAGCTCCTGCGCTGCGCCGACAGGACACAGGTACCCACAATAGAACCTGCCGAAGAGAAAGCTGAGCGCCAGCATGACGATAAGCCCGACTGCTGCAACCACCAGAGGGCCGCCAACCGCACGGGCATCCCCGAGTATGAGGCTCTGGAACTGCCAGGGCATGATCGGGGAGAAGATCAGGAACCCGAATGCCAGCGTGACCAGGAGGATAACCCAGCCAATCCGCCGAGTCCATCTTTTCGTATGCCAGAGGTATGCAAGAATAAAAAACATCGCGAGGGCGTAGATAAATCCAAGCGCCCGTGCCTGCTCGAATGCCATAAGTCAATCCCTGTATACGTGTACCACTTCCTCTCTTAATAGGATTCATGGTGAATCTCACTCGTTCACTCTCGCTTCCCGTCTTCAGATAAACCATCTGTTACCCGCGTTATTCCGAACGAGGCAGTTTGAAGAAGACCGGGGTATAAGTTACATAGGAAGAGGAGAGCCGTCTAGGAGATGGATATCCATTGAGCCTTGTCGTTGCATTCTCCGGGCGTGACGGGGCGGTCATC
This sequence comes from Methanoregulaceae archaeon, assembly GCA_028679315.1. Classification (GTDB taxonomy): domain Archaea; phylum Halobacteriota; class Methanomicrobia; order Methanomicrobiales; family Methanospirillaceae; genus UBA9949. The sequence goes on along the minus strand of JAJRBU010000003.1, from coordinate 2,310 downwards.
GCAGGAGATCTGAGGGAGATCCTGATGCAGGGATCCGATGGTGAAATTTCGGGTTTTGAGCAGGAGCTCTACTCGGGGCAGATCAAGAACGATACCACTCTTCGGAAAAGGGCCGGTGAACGGGGGATTGGGCTGCATATCCGGGATAACAAGTGCAAGGTCTCGGAACAGGGGGGAATCCTCGTGGGGGAAGTCTCCGAGTCTGATGGAGCTGTTGTCAGGACCCGGCGGCTCTTTGTTTCCTGCGGGTGCTATGCGATTGTCGATATTACCAAAGACGGTCCGGTCCTCCAAACGAAAGGAAAAGGAAGTACCTTTGTAGTGCTTGGAAACGAGGTGACAAAGCGGATTGCCAACGAGCTGATCCAGGCAGAGTGGAAGAACGGCACATTTGCTGATGCAGTCCGGCTCGTTCTCTTGATCATGAATACTGCTGCATCATGTACTGCTTCGGTGAGCAGGGAATGTACCATCCTGCAGACACGTGCGAAGGCAGATCTTGATGGTGCTGCAATCATGGCGTGGAAAACCGGGTAACAGAATTTCCGATGGGTAATGATAGTTCTTTAACCATTTCCATCGAAAAGAGGGACATTTATTACCAAACAGCCCCGACCTAGCCTGCAAGGAGCTGCAATCCATGAATCCTAAAGTGACGATGATCATCACCCAGTGCTTCCCCCTTGTTATCGATCGGTACGAAAAAGATCCCGTTTCTCCCGAGGCATCGATTGGAAGCCTGGAGCGGTACCGCAAAATGGGATACGATGCGATCCGGAACCTCCCGCAGGAGGAGAAGGAGAGGGACCAGAGAGCGATTGATGCTGCATTCCAGGAATCTGCAGAGAGAATCCAGCGGCTGGTTGACCGGAGAACACAACAGCCCGTGGATCAGGATGTTGACGATCGCTCAATCCAAGCCTGAATACCAAAGACCCGGTTGTCATGGCACGCACGCTCTCCGGAAGGGATCTCGAGATCCTCAAAATTCTCGCACCCGAGGTGGCGGACCCGCTCTGCCCGGGATCAGGTCATGACTTCCAGTCCATCCTCCCGCCGGTGTCAAATCATTTTGCAACAAGCGACGCCGATTTCCTTGGCCGCATTGAACGATTGTCAGAGGAAGATATCAGGTACCTTGCCGGCCTGATCCTGGATGGTACCGAAAGCATCGGGTGCATGCGAGCCGAGCATGTCGTCCTTCTTGCTGACGAGATTGCACGGCGGATCTCCATGGAGGCTGCCGATTCGATCATCGCCCTCTATGCCGAAGGGACTCCCTGTGAAGAAAGAACCGATAAGGAATGATCAGAGGGTTTTAGATCAGTATCGTGATTAACACAAATCTTCGATCAAAGAATCTTACCCTGTTTTTCATAAAAATTACTTCCAGTCTTCTCCGTTGACCCTGGCACTTTGAATAGAGTATCCATTACCACCCCTCTGCAGGATACGTACCATGAACGGGTCAGTTACTAATTTAAGGAAAAAATTATGATCGATACTCTGTCTGAATCCGGTCCATTTCCTACGGACAGGGATTTCCAGTGTAAGGGGGCAACGATCCAGGCATCCCCCCACATGGTCTGCCAGCCCTTTTAATCTCCAAATTCAGATCTGCCCCGTCATTTTGTATCGTTTCCCGGGAGATCTGGTTTGTTTAAAAATTGGATAGTCCCTGTTCTCCGTTACAGGTCCAATACCCCGGCGCTTCGCCCACATCAGCCCGGGGGGAGTGATTGTTATCGAAGAGGTAGAGATGGTTTGCTGTTTCAGAGTCCCAGAAGAAATGTGATGGTGCAAAGAATTGTACCAGGCGGGAAACGTCCACAGACAGGAGGTTTTGAATGGCATATTCCGCAGATTGTGTTCTGTCCATGTCCGGGTCACACCCTGGTTCCCGATAGAAATCCCGATGAAGGGTACATCGAGCAATTTCTATGGGTAAGAAAACATACCGTGGCGTATCATTTATTTATCACGAGTATGAGGATTCATCGGAGTGGTTAACTCTCTCCTGATATTAATGTACGTGAAGAAAGGGACCGGGATCGAATATCATCCCATGGGTGCCATGTTGAAATCCAAGTCATTCAATGCCCGAGGGAGTATTCATGGTCTGAAAAAAGATGAGCGAGGAGTAAATATATCCCGAAGGTTTCTCCATTGCTATTATGTAACGACGATTTGATAGCTGCCCCTCTTTTCAGAACCGATCGGTTACCCGACCTGCATCAATCCGGGGTGATTGCCGGTGATACTGCGGCCACCGTCTGATGTGACGACAAAGGTATTCTCTGTTCCCACCAT
>JAJRBU010000142.1 GCA_028679315.1 Methanoregulaceae archaeon | reverse complement strand
CCGAAGGGCATTTTTGACAGGATAACGATAAACATTGCAACTGCAGCAAGAGGAACCACAAACAGGAGAGGGCCGTGGATTTCCTGATAATAGACGATCGATGAGAGTTCGAGCGACTTAGTATATATCCCTACAACCGCAATACTGACAAAGAGCGGTATTTCTGATGCTGCGGATATCACCGACCTCACTCCCCCAAATTTTCCGTAGGGTGAACCTGATGAGAGCCCGAATCCGTGCTCAACAATCTTGTGGAGCATGTATATCCCAAAGATGATCAGGATACTCCCCCCGGCAAGTAATACAAAAAGTGCTGCGCTCCAGATTCCGATTGCAACGAGCACTACCCCGACAAACAGGGTATCGCTTGCGGTCGCCGGGATCCAGGTGCTCTTGAATGAAAATTTCAGCATATGAAGGATCTCCTGCCAGACAGGAGGCCCGGGACGACGCTGGATCCTTGCGATCACCTTCCGGTGGATTCCAAGCAGGAGAAGGCCGAATATAACCGCAAAGAGAAGATAGCCTATCATGTCAGTACCCTATAAATGGAATATCCTCCCCGTGTTCACGCGCCATCCACCAGAGGAATAAACAGATAACGCAGATCGGAAAACATACGACGATAATCGCTTCATATCCCACGAGCGGGAGAGTCCCACTCTCCCAGAGCACGAACCCAATAACCAGGAGTGCCCCCGTGATGAATGCCAATGCCCGAAGCATGTCCTTTTTTTTCGTCATCATATCACCAGCACGACTTCAATCACCCTTAAAAATATCAAGAGGGACGAGAGGGAACACATAATCACATACGGTGCACCAGGAGCTCTGAACATTTCAGCCTTGGCTGCATAGAACGGAGCCATTCCTTCTCCCATCACTCCAAGCACGAGGAGTGCTTTTACAACAGGAGGCACAGCAGGGGTTGCATTGCTCCAGAGTTCTACCATCGAAAGTGTCCCGGTAGTTGCCGCGATAGTTGCAGCGGCTCCGAAAAGAGGGACCGTTGCAGCAAGAGCAACGATCCCGTACTGGTATGCAGCATTCTGGACGTGCCGGTTTTTAACCGCTGCGACAATTCCCACATTACAGATCCCAACAAGTGAAATAAAAAGGGTGAAATTGAAGACATCCCCCGTCACCATCGCACCCATTGAGGCAAATCCGCAGGCAATCGCCATGAACCTGCGGAATTTGAGCTCCTGGAGAGAGGTTTCCTTGGCGTAATATGCATCGCCGCCAAAAGCGATATCCACCTGCCGCTCCGGTTTTGCTATCACTGCAAACAGGGTGAATACCAGCGCAAGGAGAAACAGCGATACAGTATAGGGACTGAAGTATACCAGTTCGTCGCCAAATTCAAGGATATAGTAAGGGGTCCCGCCGAGGCTATCCATTTCCGTCCCCCCACATCGTTCCCACCAGGGACATCTTGACGATTACTTTCATGAGGATCCCGATTGCCGCCATGAAGAGTGCCAGAAGCCAGTATTCCGGGATGAACATGAAGACAAAGAACGCGAAGATCCATATCGCCCACGATATCCCGCTTGCCATCTCCAGAAGTTCGAAGTGTTCCCGGTGACCCCGAGCCATGAAGTAAAAGACCACCCCGAGTCCGGCCACACCACCGCCGGTAAAACCTGAAAGCACAATCCCGTAACAGATGAGCAGGACAGAGATGATAAGTGGTGCATCAGCCTGAATCACCTCGATATTCAGCCCCCGCACCGCTTTCTCCCTCAGACCCTCCTTTGTGACATAGATTTGTGACAGGGCAAGCAGCTCGGCGATCCCTACCACAAGCCCGGGGAGGATCAGGGCTTCTGCAAGATCGGTACCGAGCAGGGCGATGATCCCGAGGGAAGGGACTTCGACGAGGTCAAGTAGGAGGAGCCGGTGAAGATCATCCTTCTCAACAACAAGGGCAAAAAAGGCGACCACCGCTGCGATAAAAACCAGGAGCAACCCGATCGAATATTCCTGCCACATGGTTCATCCCTTCCTGTAAAGGTACGAGGCGATCGCAAATGCAATGAAGAGGATTGTCGGTTCAACCACCGTGTCGAGTCCCCTGGTATTGTAAAGGATTTCATCAAGAATCCCCCCTGGATGGGCAACAATGGTCGTGCCAAGATACAGCGTCGTATTGGCCAGATACCATGAGAACGGGGTGAGATAGGTGGTCACATAACCGGCGGTGGGAGAGTTTTCAGGATACTGATCCTTTATCTCAACCTGCGTGAACGGAGGACCACCCCGGTCATACGGATTGAGAGGGCTTGCAGGGTCAAATGTCTTTGGATAGAGTTGCTCTTCATAATAAGGGAGGGGGAGGGAGAAGATTGCAACCACAAACAAAACGGTTACTGCTCCTGCAAAGAGCGGCATAATCATCTCATAATTCGAGATGATCCGGGAGATCCTCTGGATGATCATGTCCCCTCCCGTTTCTGGATCACCCTGACATAGATGAATGTCGACAGGGCTGATACCCCCCCGAAGGTAAGGAGGGCAAGGGCCTCATTGTAGGAGAGCATCACAAGCAGGAGGCCCCATGCTGGTATCTCGAGGTTGATGAGCTGCACGAGGTAGGTCTTTGGCCGGGGAAACGCGGATGCAACAGTCCCGACGAGAATCAGTACCAACCCGAGGACAAATTCAGGACCCATCCTTCTTCCTCCGGATCGCCATCAGGATGAATATTGTCGAGAGAGGGGCAATAAGCGCAGTCGCTGCGAGAACATCCAGAAGGCCTCTGTCAGCAAGGAACGGCATGATCCCGGCTACAATGATCCCAAGCGAGATCAGTTTGTCAAAAAGGTCCCGGGAGATGATAGTGGCTATCGCCCCAAGAACAACCATTGCGCCGAAGACGAGAATGAGCAGCTCATTCATCCTTGGGACCTCCGGCATACGTGCTGGCTATCGCGTTCGATTCGAGGGTAGACCCGACAAAATATGCTGCCGCCGCAACAATAGCAAGCGGATGAGGAATCAGTAGGACGATCGAGCCTGATATCGCAAATGAGACAACGTTCAGGAATGGTAATTTTCTCATCGTGTCCTTTTCAAGCACAACCCGGACTGCAGCATACAAGGCAATGATCCCGCAGAGGGCAAGGGCGATCTCATACCCGTTCATCCCTGCCTCCACCTCCAGAGGGTGGCGAGGAGACGGCTTGAATGGACGTGCGAGATGCCCTGGATCGTAAGGATCGCGATAACCATCCCTACGATGAACTCGGCAGCTGAGAATCCGATAAGAGTAAACCCGTATACGATGAAGGTTGCGGTAATACATCCCGTAGTCCCGGCATACCCTGGATCATAGCAGATCCGGTTTCCGATGTAAACAAGGAGCGCTGCAAAGAGCCCGCCCGGAATCCCGGCAGCATAGACTCCGCAGGAGGCGAGCAGGGTTCCTGCCGATGCATCAGGGGATGAGACAATGTTCCCCATCATGTATCCCCCGTGGAGAGCCCCCCCTCCTTCCTCGATGTGCCGGCCGATCTCCGACGCTCCGCTGACACCCCCCTTCTCAGGAAGTTTAAAAAAAACATCAATTGTAACGAAATTTGCCCAGCTCACCATCGCGGCGATCAGAATATGCAGAGGTTCTGCCGGCACCGTCTAATCTCCAGTGTAGACAGGTACCGGTGTTTTCTCAATAAAGGTTTGTATTTGACAAAAAAGCGGTTCTAATCGGTAAAATACTCCACTTTGAATAGAGTGGATTGTTAAATCCGGAGTCCTCCTCATTTCACCTGGCCTCAAATCCCCGGACAATTCCCATAACAAGGATGAACACCGGAATAATCTCAAGCCTGCCGATCCACATGACAAAGATAAAAAGCCATTTTACCGTTATGGGGCTTGCAGGAGTGATATACCCAAGGCCGAGTCCTACGTTACTCGCTGCAGATACCAGCTCAAATACAACCTGGTGCACACCAAAACTGGTAGGTGCCAGGTGTAAGGCCAAAATAGTCGCCACAAAAATTGTAAGGACGTAGAGGATGATGATCAGCATATTCTTGGAGAGTTCCACTTCAGAAATCCGTGTCGGAATATTCCGCCCTTCATGCCTGAAAGGGACGATAACATTTCCCCTTACAAAGAGTCGTTTAAACCACCAGACCAGTCCCTCGTAACCAAGAATCACTCTGTTCGCCTTTATCCCTCCTGCAGTGCTTCCCGCTGCACCACCGATCATCATGAGCAGCGTGATAACGATGAGTGGCAGGGCTATCCACTGGAGGGTCGAGTTCTGGAGTCCGGTACAGGTGAATCCCGATATGGTGCAGAATGTTCCAACCCTGACCGCTTCCGGGATCGGGAGGCTGTTGAAGAGGAACAGGTTGAATGATACGATGAGAGAACCAATAAGGGCGAGGGCAAGGATCAGCCTTACTACCGGGTCCTTGAAAAACATCCTGAATTTACCCCGGTAGATAAGAAAATAGAGTTTGAACGGGAGAGCCCCGGCCAGCATGACCGGGATTAGGAGTGCTTCAAGGACTGGATTATTGTAATAGAACATTCCGGCATCATGGGGGGCAAATCCCCCCGTCGCAAGTGAGACCATCACCAGGTTCATTGCATCCCAGAGGGGAACTCCGGAAAAAAGGACCATTCCTGTAAAAACAACGGTAAGGAACAGATAGATTGCCCACATCCGTCTTCCGGTAGACACAACGCTTGGCATCAGCTCTTCCGAACGTCCCTCAGATCGGTAGAGTTGAATCTGCGTAAGGCCGGAACGGGAGAGCATTGCGATACCGAATGCGATCACCCCAATACCCCCTACCCACTGCATGAAAGAACGCCAGAAGATCAGCGTTCTCGGCATGGTATCAAGTGATGTCATCATGGTATACCCTGTTCCTGTCCAGCCTGACATGGCTTCGAAAATGCTGTCAGTCCATGACAGATTGAGGGCAAGAACAAAGGGGACGGCACCAACAGCTGCTATGGCAAGCCAGGTAAGAGCAACTGCGACGAGTGCAACTGAGAGAGAAGGGGTATAGGATTTTTTTGGAACTCTTGAGATTACCAGGCCGGAAATAATGAAAATGAATGGGACTGCTCCCATCGGGATGATCATCTCCCATTCATGGAAAATGATCAGGACGATAAAAGGGACCAGGGTGATTAAAGCAAGGAACTCGAAGATAAGCCCCATATCATGTGCGATGATCGCCAGGTGACCGAGGCGCTTCATTAATAACTAGTGTGTGTCTCAATCCAATATCTTTATACTTATCGGGAAACCAAAACAGAGAAAAGGACCTTTCCTTACCTTCCCGTTGGCGTACCTCCACGTAGGAAAGGAATTGGAAGACACCATCATCAACCTGAATCTCAACAGACACTTCCGGTAAAAATTCCCCTCTGAAAGTATAGTAAAGTGAAGGGGTTTAGGAGGTTTGTGGCCATTGGATGGTCTGATGCCGTTGCAGATCCGGCATGTGTATACCCTTCACCCTTACGCTTCGTGAAAAAGCAGAAAAGGGTACCATATATGATAGAATAAAGGCCGGTTACCGGGTATGACTGGGTCATGCCAGCTATCCCTTTTGCTCAGTGTGACAGGCAGATTCGCTCGTAGGAGGGAATAATCACCATCGAATAATCGCAGGCTGCAAGGTGGCGAAGAGCCGCGATTTCTTTCAATCCCCCTGGGGGGTGTGATCCTTCTGCCTTTCATCTATTTATCCGGTATTTCGGGATGCTGATCATGCCATACCTTGCTGGTGCTGTAGACAAGGGAGTAAACCCGGTACTGCACAGCTCCCAGGCCCTCATATATGGCATATTCTTATTAAATCTCCATGTTTATAATATTTGCGCAAAATAATAATTCTGCGATAGGAAAAAAAAGGGTGGACTGTATAATGGGATTTCTCTTGATCCGGGTTGAAATTTAAGAGAAAGTACTACGCAAAAATATTACTGGAAAAGAATAATACGCAAAGTTGTTCATTATTGGCGAAATCGGAAATGACCTTATGAAATATTGTCTAAACAATCCTGGTTCACTTCAAATCCCCTTATGCTCCTCACCCCCCTGAGAATTAATAAGGGATCAGATTAGTAAAGTACCTGCCTGGTATTGCGAGGGTTGCCGAGCCAGGTCAAAGGCGACGGATTTAGGGTCCGTTCTCGCAGGAGTTCGCCGGTTCGAATCCGGCCCCTCGCATGATGCTTTTTTGTAACTGGTAATTATTTTCAACATGGGTGTGTGGGTAAAGAATTCGTGTTTTATTATATTCCTCATCCTTATGGTGTATCTCCTGTGGTCGTTTCAGCCTCCGGATTAAAATCTGACAAACGCATCTGCCTCTCTTTCAGGAATCTGACGAGAAGTGTGCTCTCCTTGATGAACCGTCGAACAGGTAATTGAAATGTATGTGAGATATGATTCAGGGCTGAGGTGAGATCTTCAAAAACGATTGGATCCTGGGCCATTGCATGCCGGACATTCTCCCTTACATTAAAGACCCCCATTGGAATATACCCTTTTCGAGCTTCCCGGAGTATGACGACCCCCGCCTGCTTTGCCTTCCTGCTGAGAGCTTCTAGAACTGCCATCTTGCTTGAATAATAGCAACCCCCAACCGAAGAGTATCCCCTTTTTCCTCTGTTCCCTTCATGGTCAGAGAATATCACTTCTTCATTACAATCTACATGAAGGAACGCTTCAATCCATTCAAATTCCCAGGAGACTGGCATGAGAAGCACGGCATAATGATTATGAAGGCTCGAAAACTCATGAACATAATAAGAATCGACCACTTCACAATTCCGTATTTTTGACAGAAGATGGTTCCCAATTACCGTATCAAAGGCGGTGATTGCCCACCGTGTCGGTACAAGTCTCCGGTCTTTTTCTCTCCCGATCGTTCCGGCCGACAATGCTTTCTGCACTAGGGATGGGGCAAATCCTCCTGAGTGGAGATCAATGATTGCATCCCTTGCAGGGAGATCCGTGTCGTAATAGACCTTTTCGAGGCTTCCAACCCAGCCGGCTGAACTGGTCTCTAAGCATTCAAGATATCCACTTGGACCAAACGGGGTATGCTGCTCACCCGCATAGCCTCCTTTTGGGGTGTCGGAAAAAACTGCTTCACTCTCAAGCGATACCGATGATAGGGCAATATCCCTCAGCTGCTCAGTAAAACGCCCAGAGAGATCCCTCACATCCCATAATCGCTTTCCCCTTACAAGACTCATCCGGTACCTGATAATCTCGTCCTGAGAGAGGCCATCCGGAATCCAGGATTCCGGGGTATCCATGATACGGATGTCCCCATGTGCAGGACTAATCATAGGGCCCGCATAGACCTTGGGATAATTCCAGCTTCCAATAAAAACAGAAGGAGGAGATGTGCCCTCTATCGTCTTTCCTATCCTGACAGAAGGCAGGGGTTGTATTTCTGTGAGTCTCTTAAGATAATCCCCTTTGACTGAATGCATTAATCATTACATCTTAAAGAACCAACTAAAAGATGGTGTATGCGGGGAGAAAGTGATAATCCTGATAAAAACAATTCGCATGTTTTTAACTCAAAAAATCTATTTCCATTTCCTGAAGACTCCTTCCTTGTCCGGGGAAAAGGTGTAAACATATCACAATTAGACGAAACAGAATATCATCGGGTATGATTGATTGTACCCGGTATCCGATCTCCCAGGTTCCCGTCTTCCTTTCCAATGGGAAAACCATAAGTCCATGGCAGATACCCCTTTGTCATGGATCTCTATTTCCTTCGGCACGGGAAAGCTGAAAAGACAGGCCTTGTTGGGGGCACTGATGAGGAGAGGCCGCTCACAGGACGAGGTAGATCTGAAATCCGGAGCATAGCAGGATGGATCCTGTCCCAAGGTTGCATATTTGATTATATCGCGACAAGCCCGCTTATAAGGGCATATGAAACGGCCGCAATTGTTGCTGAAGTATATCCGGATTCCGATGGTCCTGTGGTATGGGAAGAACTATCCCCGGGAATGGAATTTGATCGCCTGCTTTACCGCATTCGTGAACAAGGGTATGTGACATCGCTCCTGCTGGTCGGCCATGAGCCTTCTCTGAGTACCTGGATAAGCATGATTATTTCAGGGGCGGTTGATGGCCGCATCGTTTTAAAAAAAGGAGGGGTGGCAAAAATCGTGAATTTTATCCCCGCCCCTGAGCCCTATGGCGATTTGGTATGGTTACTTTCCCCCAGCCTGATGCAGAAAATAAGTTGATACCGTTACCCTTCTTTAGGAGGCATCCAGTACCATCAACCCGTGATGCTCGGTCAGTTCAAACCGGCAGAGATTGTTACCCATAGCATAACAGCGTGTCTCTATGGCTTTCATCCGCTGTTCATAGTAGGCCGAAAAGAGGGAAGAGAGAACACCTGATTCAAAAGCACAGGCAGGTTCCCCTTTGATTGGGAGGTCGATACACTCAAAGCAGTCCCGGATATTCAGCGTCAGGGGATTGAGCCGTTCGAGCTCTATCTTTCCCAATCCATTATTCACCCAGAATTTCCCCATCCTGTGTATAATACCCTCAACAGTACGACTTTCAATACAGTGATAGAGGCTCTCTCCTGCTTTAAGGCCTGCAAGATGAAGAACTGGATTGATAGTAATTCCCTCATTCATAAGATTCAGACGAATTGTTGAAAGAATAAACCGGTAGAGCGATGCTGGATTGCCGTCACAAGGAAACTCTCTTGTGATGTACCGTTCTATATCGAAACGGCCACGATCTCCGGAATCAACACCCCCCAGATAGAATGAATGCAGATAGAAGATTTTTTTACGCCCATCGATCGGATCTGGCCTTGCATCAATAATCCCTGCTTCTGCAAGATCTTTGAGATGTACTGATATTGTTGATTTTGCACGCCCTGAGTTTTCGACAAGTTTGTCGAATGCCATTTCCTGCCGGGATAGCAATTCCAGGATCTTCATTTTTACCGGACTTCCTACAGTGCTAATACCATTCGATGTGGAATAAAGCCCTACAGATGAGAACCTTGCAGGGATGAGGAAGTCTTGATCAGTCATGTCCGGCTCTTTTTATAATTCTTAAGATCAAAAAGTATATATTAGTTTAGTTCGTATAACACAGAATGTTCGTATACTATAGAACGTGTGACCGGAGGATGGCATCTTTTTACGGTTGAAAAACCAGGGCATGGTGCTGCACTCTGCGAACAGGATGTGTATACCCGATGACCAAGATGGTAACTGATGTAACCTGTCCCTTCTGCGGGGTACTGTGTGACGACCTGGAGGTTGAGGTCTCTGACGACGGTAAAACAATCGTGGAGGTATACAATGCATGTGCGGTCGGTGCTGCAAAATTCCTTCACACCGCAGCAAAAGACCGCGTGAAGCGGCCAAGGATGCAGCAGCCTGACGGTAGTTATAAGGAAGTCACTTATGATGAGGCGGTGGAGTATACCGCACAAATGCTGGCGAATGCCAAGAAACCGCTTATGTACGGCTGGTCAAACACTAATTGCGAAGCCCAGTCAGTAGGGCATGAGATTGCTGAAACTGTCGGTGGTGTTGTTGATAATACCGCGACCGTCTGCCATGGTCCGTCACTGATAGCAATTCAGGATGTTGGTATTCCAAGCTGTACGCTTGGCGAGATCAAGAACCGTGCCGATGTCGTCATCTTCTGGGGCTGCAACCCCGCCCACGCTCACCCTCGACACATGTCACGGTATTCGATCTTCCCGCGAGGGTTTTTCACTGGCAAAGGCCACAAAGGGCGTAAGATGATCGTTGTTGATCCGCGGAACACGGACACTATGAAACTGGCCGATGTCGGTCTCCAGGTTGAGCAAGGCCGCGACTACGAGCTCCTCTCTGCAATCAGGGTTGCAATCCGTGGTGAGGCTCTGCCTGACACGGTTGCAGGTATTCCGAAGGAGAAGATTTACGAGGCTGTGGAGATCATGAAGAACGGTAGGTTCGGTGTGATCTTCTTCGGCATGGGCGTCACCCAGACCCTCTCGAAGAATCACAACATCGATATTGCGATCATGGTGACCAAGGACATGAACGAATATACCAAGTTCGCCATCATCGCCATGCGCGGTCACTACAACGTGACCGGCTCCGGTCAGGTCATGGGCTGGCAGTTTGGCTACCCGTTTGCGACCGACCTCTCGCGCGGGTTTGCGCGATACAACCCCGGGGAGACCACGTCAAACGACCTACTCCGGCGTCGTGAAGTGGATGCGATTCTCGTGGTGGCCTCAGACCCCGGATCACATTTCCCGATCTCCTCGGTCCGGGAGATCGCAAAGATCCCGTCTGTTGCGGTCGTGCCGGACATCAACCCTACGAGTGAGATCTCGAAACTTCACGTCCCGGTCGCGATCAACGCGATCGAGGCGGGGGGCAACTGTTACCGGATGGACAATGTCCCGATCGATGCCCGGAAAGTCGTTGATCCGCCGGAAGGCATGCTGAGCGATTTCGAGTTCCTGACCCGCGTCAACAAGCGGCTGGGTGAACTGATGGGGGCTGCATAATGTCGGAATACCTGATCAAGAACGGGTTTGTGTTTGATCCGGTGCAGGGGATCAAGGGAGACAAGGCGGATATTGCTGTCAAGGACGGCACGATCGTCAAGAGTGTCTCCTCTGGTGCCAAGGTGATCGATGCCTCCGGCAAGACCGTGAT
>JAJRBU010000259.1 GCA_028679315.1 Methanoregulaceae archaeon | reverse complement strand
TCCGTAGCAATTTCCTTCTGCCAATCAGGCGTTTTCCCATAATGTCCTTTTGCATTGCAAAGGGCAGTGGGATTTCATGAAGATCCTGATAGCATCTCGCGCAAAGCAGGAGGAATAGTCTATGAGGTATTCATGTCTAAGGGGTCATCTTCATTCATCAGAGCGTGTATCTCCCGATCGTCAGGAATATATTTCTTGCACCTTTGGTATCGGTAGTCAAATAGCGCTATAATCGTATCCCTCTTCAGTGACACAGGATGTTTTTTTGGAAACACACTCAAGACAGGCAGGAAGTGAGATCCCGACCCGCTTCATAAGTAATTTCCCTAACAAATCTCGCTCTGCTTCGCAGGACAAAAATTGCAGATGGAGTAGCGAACCTCTTTCTCCTTGTCCCGGACAGGACAGTAGTATACCCCATCCCGCTCCTCGACCCGGAATCCGCCGGGAAATGGCATTCCTGAAGGATGACCCGGCTCGTCGAGAACAAACATAAGGAAGGCTGCCATCAGGAAGTAAAAGAACCCCTGGTAGGGAGAATTGAATCCGGGTACATAATCAGACCGAATCTCCCGTGAAAAGCAGGCTTCGGGGACCATCCGGAGATACTCCGAAAATAATGACCGGTCAGAGAGAGGGTCATCCAGTTTTCTGAATGATCCGCTCCGAAACATCAGCATAAGTCTGTGATGAGTACCAAACAGTTGTTCGATGAAAAAAGGTCGGACCGACTCACGGTAGGGGGATGGAAGCCGCTCCACTTCATGATGCAGTCTTCCGCAGATAACCTGCAGGTCAAAGACCGAGTACCTATGAACCTCAATTGCAATGGTTCCGGCCAGTTCCCCTTTAGTGGCAGATGCTATGAGTCGCTCACAGCTCTCCCGGATAGCAGTATAATCGTCCAGGGAATACCCGGAAGGGCCATTACCAGGGATTGTTGGAAGTAATCCCATCCATTCTGTCCTGTTTTCTATTCGCGATCATAGTTCTTCATCTCATTATCTCCGGGAGTATCTTGGCTCCGGTTGATCATGAAAATGTGATACTTCCACGGAATCCATAAGGTTTTTCGTGGTAAAAAGGAACTCCAGTTGTAATTCAGCGTTCTGTACCACTCTTCTTGACAAGGTAATAGGAGGCGGCAAGGGCGATAACCACCACACCGAGTGCAATCATTCCCGCACTATTCAATGCTTCAGCTCCCTCCATAAAGGGATCGAGAAGGATTATCTTCCGGGCAACGGCTATGATAGCGACAAGGACGATGATCTCCACATGGATCTCATTCTTGAGAAGATACGCCTTGATCGTCTCGAGCAGTTCGATGCCTATCAGGATGAGGAGAAAATAGCCAAAAATCTCCAGTATCTCATAATTTGAAAGGTGATAAGAGAGATCAGTAATTATTGCAGAAAACATTATATAGACAAGTTCAATGACCCCAAAAAAGATGACCACGGCAAGCATGATCATGAGGGCATAATATATCGCTTTTTCGAACTTGTTTACGGTTTCCAGCATCCGGTTACCTTCTCTCCAATTATATGGTATAATGGAATTTATCAGTACTACGGAATATACCTGCTGGAAAAAGTGTATGAAGAATTAAATAATTGTATGCAATTCCCTCTTATCATGAACAAGTCGATTCTTATCGTGATCATTGTCCTTCTTGCAGCATCGCTGGTCTCCCCTGTCGCCAGCCAGCAGGATACTGGTGGAGCAACCGGATTCTTCTCCGTCACCTCAATCCCAGGGGAAGCCCAGGTTGTCATGGATGGTATCTATCGGGGAAATACCCCTGTCGTTGTCCCGGTTTCCTCGACAGGGACGCCCTCCCATACACTTACGGTATCCAAACCCGGGTATCTCCCCTGGATACGGACGTATTCAACCAATCCTGGTGCAGGACAGACGTTCGCTGTCAATGCAGTACTTGAACCCAGTGGCGAGAGGGGAACTCTTATTGTCACATCCTACCCGGCTGGAGCCCTCGTGACAGTTGACGGAACAATGGGGCAACAGGCACCATGGACCTATAGCGATATCCCTTCAGGGAGTCACGTAGTCCGCGCATTTCTGTCAGGGTTCCAGCCCTATCTCACCATTGTTAATGTACCCCCCGGGGGAACCATCACGGTTGATGCATCCTTGTCACCGCTCTCACGGATCGGTGCCCTGCAGGTCAAAAGTAATCCTGGAGGAGCCGATATCTACGTAGACGGCTTTTACAGCGGATCAACTGCTACTACCGTAGGGAACCTGGCAGCAGGAGAGCATTTCGTGACTCTCCGGCTGGCCGGATATCAGACCTGGCTTGGAACAATAAACATTCCGGAAAACTCTGTTGCATTCATCGATGCCCAGCTTGAGGTTGCTTCCGCCGCAACTACCGGCGATATCCTTGTTTCGTCCAATCCTCCCGGCGCCGCGGTATTCAATGATGATATCTATGTCGGCAATACCATGCCTGATGACGCACTTGACCTTACCGGTCTCCTCCCGGGAACACACACTATAGGACTCAAGTTACAAAACTACCAGGATTTTTCCACTCAGGTAGATGTGGTGGCAGGGCAGGTACGGTTAGTAAATGCAGAGCTGGTCTCTGTCACGAACCCTTCCCAGAGCGGCAGCCTTCTTGTCAATTCAAATCCCCAGGGGGCAAATGTATTTCTGGACAATGCCTGTGTGGGCATCACCCCTCTGTCCATCCCTTCCGTTCCTGCAGGAAATCATACCCTGCTTCTCAGGCTTGCCGGTTACAACGATTATTCTACCCCATTTACAATCGCTCCAGGGGAGGCAGTGCAGATACAGGCAGCTCTTGGACCTGCTGCGACACCTGGTAACATTGGCATTCTTACCGTTTGCGCTGCTGCGGCAGCGATGATTCTCTTATTCAGAAAAAAATAACATTTTTTGCCCGGAATCTGTACAATTACGATGAATATGAGGATTAACTATCCCGCGGGGTAGGTTCTTACTTTTGTCTGCACCATTACGAAGGACCTCACCTCTCTGATGTCATATTCCGGGAAGGACTGAGATGAACTGCCATGATGATGCGATCCTCCCCCTCACCAAAATAGCCCTTTTTGAATGTGATATCTTCGAATCCGAATTTCATGTAGAGGTTCCGTGCGGCACCATTCTCAGGGGCGACGGACAGATACACTACCGATACCTTCTTCTGCAAAAAAATTTTGAGAAGAGTGCCAACGAGATCTGAACCTATACGCCTCCGGCGATGTGGGAGAGAGACTCTGAGGCGAAGGATCCATGCTTCGGAGGGTATCCCTTCACGTAGAGCTCCTATGCAGTACCCAGTCAGATCGCCGTTCTTTTCTGCGACAAGGAATGTAGTGGGATACAAAACCGAGGCCTGCCTGATGAAAACAGAAGACGGGTATGTTGCACCTTTTTCCATTATCTCAAGGAGACAGATCGCGGCAAAATCCTCATCCCTGAACAATCTGATAAGAGAACCCATCGGTCTGTTCAGGTACTCCTCGGACTATGCTCTCCAGGCACCCATCTGGCTCCTTCATGCGTATGCTCCTTTTTCCAGATAGGGACACTCTCCTTGATCCGGTCTATGACATACTCGCATGCCTGGAACGCAGATTTCCGGTGAGATGATCCAACTACTATCATTACGATATGATCCCCCACCTTCAGTTTCCCGATCCGATGGATGATATCAATTGTGTTGACTGGAAACTGTACCATAGCCTGATCCCGGATGGTGGTCAGCTCCTCTATGGCCACCTCTTTGTATGCTTCAAGGTCCATCGATGTGATACCATCGTCCCTGACGATCCCGGTGAAGGTGACAATACCTCCGTTTTCACGAATCCGGGCAGCAGCGATGAATTGTGCCGGGTCAAAATCGTCTTCTGTTACCTCTATCATTGCAAGTAACCTGTATACCCATTCTTCATGTCATATTAAGTATTTCACTCATCGCTATGATGAAATCGAAAAGAGTGGTGATTGAACCCCCGTCACACCAAAATGTCAGTCTTTGAATTTAACCTTCGATTTAAGAATTCTACTCCGACAGGATGATACGGCGAACCAGTAATGATATTCATGTGAAGTGATGATATCCTGATAGAGTGAGCAGATGGCCCTGTCTCATTTCAACTTCTGAACTAACCTCTGATACAACAAACGTTTCCAAAACAGAGGATCCGGACGCATTTAATAGGAATGCAGGACTAGAGGGATTAGAGGAGAAGCGGGGATGGAATTTGCTGTCTATACTGATATCATCGAGATACTGGCCTTCTTTTTTTCCCTGGTAGGTGCAATACTTATCGGTTATGGTGGAATAGCCGCCGCATATAAGGTGTTCCTTCGGGAGGTTTTCAAACGCCCCTTCAGTTACAACATCATACGGCGTGAATTTACGAGCAAGATTGTTTTTGGCCTTGAATTCTTCATCGCTTCTGACGTACTGACCACGCTCATTGCACCCACTCAGCAGGAGATCCTCCTCCTTGCGGTAGTGGTTATCATTCGGACAGTACTCGGATATTTCCTTGCACGGGAGACGGAAGAATATCAACTTGAACCATGATAAGAGGTCGTGAAATATGTGGAATGGAAAGCCCGGTAATTAATCTCGATCAATTATTGTGATATCGTTGGGAGAGGAAAGGCGAGGAATCATGCCAGGAAACAATAATGCCCGGTTGCTGCCGATACCGAGGAAATACAATAATCGGGTGAATACGTGATTCCGCTGACACTGGCCTTCGCTGCAATCACACTCGCCCTGATTACTGCCTTCGTTGCCGCACTGGCCGGTGTTGGGGGAGGGTTTCTCTATGTCCCTATCCTTACCCTGATCTTCGGACTTGCCCCGGCAGACGCGGTTGGAACGAGCCTTGTTGTCATTATCTTCACCACACTTGCTGCATCAGTATCTTACCTGCGCCAGGGAAGGATCTTCTTTCGCAGTGCAGTCCTGCTGATAATTCCAGGGATGACAGGAGCAATGATAGGAGCATATGCCACCACTGTCGTGCCAGGTGCTTTCATCGGTATCCTCTTCTCACTGATAGTCGGTTTCCTGTCGATCAAGCTGCTCTTTCCCTCATTCCCTCTCATCTTGCCGGTAACATCGGGACCCTCCTATGAAGAGATCTGTAATGACTGCTTTTCCAGAAGTGTAAGGCACAGAATTTTTTATCTGCATTACCTGGCGTGGGGTTTCGTATCAGGCCTTGCAAGCGGTATGATAGGCATTGGAGGAGGTGTTATTAATGTACCTGCACTGGTAACGGCCGGAATGCCGGTTCATTTCGCAACCGCTACCTCCACGCTTGTCGTCCTCTTTACATCGGTAACGGGCGGGGGAATTCATGCATTTCTTGGCCATGTGGCTGTCAATTATGCGATGTTTTTCTCCACTGGCGCTCTGATTGGCGGTTATATGGGAGCCCACCTTGCTCCAAGAGCCCCGGAACGAATACTAAGAGCAGGAACAGGTCTCCTTTTTGCCGGTGTTGCCCTGGCCATGGGAATAAGCAGTTTCTTGTAAGAAAGGGAGGCCAAATCCTGGTTTCCTGGATCCAGAGATTATACGATGATTATCGCATTTCCGAAGATAATGCAGTTAAATGGTGCCTTTGTTAGCCAGTCGAGGCTGAAATCACGTGCCTTTTCAAAGCGGAATATTCCAGTCTTCGATACGAGGTTATAAAGATCCGGCATGCATATCATCTGCCACGTGAAAGAGGAGCGTGATGTATGCCTGAAACTGCGTTCAGGATTCCAAGAAGTACCTGCCAGCTTTTTGGCACCATAAAAGCCCTTTCAACGATTAATAACGCTCTTATTCTCGTGCACGGCCCCAAGGGATGCGTTTACCATATCAACTATATCCTTGGAATGAGGGGGGACTGTCCACGTGA
This sequence comes from Methanoregulaceae archaeon, assembly GCA_028679315.1. GTDB lineage: Archaea > Halobacteriota > Methanomicrobia > Methanomicrobiales > Methanospirillaceae > UBA9949. Next base: position 1,163 of record JAJRBU010000259.1, on the reverse strand, counting down.
GATATTTTCAACATGCCTCGATGAACATGATGTGATTTTTGGTGCTGAAGAAAAACTCACAAGAGCGATTGTGGAACTTGACAGTACTTTCCACCCGGACCTCCTGTTTGTTCTCTCCTGTTGTGCATCAGGAATTATCGGGGAAGATGTCAATGCCGCTGTTTCCGGAGCTCGTATTGGATCCAGGGCAATCGCTCTTGATTCCGGGGGATTTGAGGGAGATCATGCGGCGGGATACAGGAATACTCTTGCAAGAATCGCATCAGCGCTTGCAGAAAAGACCGGAACGTCTCTTCCCCGGACAATAAATCTGGTTGGTGTCCTCCGACCTGGTCCCGATCTGAAAGAGATACGGGAGATCCTTGCATCGTCCGGAATTAAGATCAACGCGGTCCTCACCGCGGGGCTGAAAAGGAACCAGCTGGTGAGAATGGGTGATGTTGAGTTGAACGTGGTGGTATGTGAAGCGTCCGGCATGAGTGCCGCCGAAGTGCTACTTGAAAAATTTGGTACGCCTTACATCGTCACCGATCTCCCGGTCGGATCACGATCAACTGACAGGTTCCTCGAAAAGATCCGGACTGCCCTGGCACTCGCTCCTCCTGAAGGGAACTGGGGAACGGAACCCAATCTCCCCCTGCCTGATCCATCGCTCTGTATCGCCATCTTTTCAGGGCCCACGCGTGCAATCGCCCTCTCACGGTTCCTTTCCGATCTCTCCTGCCCGCCCCGTCTCATTGTCCTTGATTTTCAACCTCCCTCACTCGATCAGGTAAAAGAGGCAGCTGGAAACGAATGCCTTGTCCTTGTTGAACCAGATCATCAGAGAATACATGAAGCGCTCACCGGTCAGAAGATAGATCTGATACTGGGGGGAATGCTCGAGCGTCCTCTTGCATCTCGTTATGGCACCAGGCTCATCGATGTCATGCATGGAAGCCAGAGGACGGTCGGTTATGATGGTGCACGGATCCTTGCAAGCCTGATATCGGAAAAGGATTGAATGAAAACCATTTCATATCTGTTTGGTGAGTAAATCGTCCAAGAGACCAGTTTCCATATCCGGTAAGAAAAATAAATATCCTTTTCAAAGAGTATTGGGTAACGCTTACCGTGCCCCTGTATATTGCTCACTTCCGTTCAGTGCCTGAACGGATTCATTC
>JAJRBU010000250.1 GCA_028679315.1 Methanoregulaceae archaeon | reverse complement strand
TTCGATGCCCGTCACCTGAAAGGGGAGCTCCGGGAAGAGGAGGAAGCGGTGATGGTGGTTGAGTTCTGATCCCGTTCAGAGAATATTTCTCGATTCTTTCATGGAACATGTAATAATGAGTAAAGAATTTCTCATCTATGAAAAACCATGAGTTACCGATTTACCATCGTAACCCATGATGTTTTTTCAGGGATTCTGCAGTGTTCAGAGAACCCCTCTCATTCTCCCTTGATTAACAGCATCCTTATCGTACAATATTTCAGGCCACCTCTGGGGGCATTATTACATTATCTGCTACCACTTCCTGCTTTGAATCAAGCGAAAGCTTGAACCCGGAGCGACAAGAGACACTTCTCTGTGCTGGGAAGGCTGAATCCGGTTCTCCTGTCAGTGCTCATGGCTGCACTCCTGATCCAGGGCTGTGCAGCAGATCACCTTACCATCGCGCCACTCCCCGAGCTATCCGAGATCGGCGAACGTCTCGAAATGAACGGCACTACTGATGCCAAGGGCACTATTGCGGTGTTCCTGCTGCTCTCAGGACCGGGCCTTGACAAACGCGGAGTCTGCCTGGAGAACCTCAACCTTCCTGCAGGGCATGGATATTTTACCTCGGCATACGTGAATCCTGATGGAACCTGGCGATATATCTGGGACACAAGGTACCTGGCAGGCAGGCTGATTCCCGGAACCTACACCGTGTATGTCGTGAACTTGCCTCTCAGCCTTCCCCATTCTGGAGCGGTCTCTTTTGCTAAGACCAATGTGACGTTCACCCGGATGTCAGATCCGGGACTCGGGACCGATGTGATTCCACTCTGCCTGGCAGGAATTTCAGGTGCCGGGCTCATCCTGGTCCGCAGGAACAAGCGATGAATCTCATGCAAATGACAAAATATCTCAGTATCATGTCCAGGAAAATCAATACAACCTGACAATAGCAACTATTCTCTTTCTTCCGTTTCGATCTCCCACGCTTTCCCGAAAGGAGCAAGGAGAGAACCAGGAGGATACATTATTCTGGTATAACCAGTTGATTATACAACTGGTTAATCGATGGTGAAAAATAACAATATTCATTTATTCCCAATTGAAAAGTAAACCCGAACGCCTATGACATTGAAGAAACAGATCTGCATTATCTTACTCCTCTCTCTCATGGTCGTTGGTTTCGCAACCTTGGCAGGCTGCACAACCAGCGAACCGGGCGCCGGTACTCCTACCGTTACCCCAACCCCTTCCGAGACTGGGAATGTAACTACCGTACCGACCACCGTACCAACAACTCCCGTCGGGCCGAAAACAAAGGTCCTCCTTGCAACCACAACGAGCCTCTACGATACCGGGCTCCTCGATTACTTGAAACCGAAATTCGAACAGCAGTACAACGCTGAACTCCTGATCACATCCCAGGGAAGCGGGAAGGCCATCGAGGTTGCCAAGAAAGGCGACTGTGATATCCTTGCCGTCCACTCACCGGCAGCGGAAGTTGCTTTCATGGAAGATGGGGCCGGGCTGAACCGCCGCTGCTTTGCCTACAACTACTATGTCATTGTCGGGCCAGCAAGTGATCCCGCCGGCGTGAAAGGAATGACCCCGGAGCAGGCATTCACGACCATCCTCACCAAGGGGAAGGCGAACACTCCTGGCGTCATGTTCGTCTCACGTGGTGACAATTCCGGCACCCATTCTGCTGAAAAGGCCGTCTGGGCATCAGCGAAGTATAACTATTCGAAGGATGTCCAGAAATCGGGCAACTGGTATATCGAGGCTGGCAGAGGGATGGGCGAGACGCTCCAGCTCGCGTCCGAGAAACAAGCCTATACCCTGACCGATGAAGGGACGTACCTTGCCTACCAGGGCGATCTCGAACTACAACCTATCGTGAGTGAAGGTGCCATCCTGCTCAACTTGTATTCCGTCATCACGGTCTATAACGACAAGACGACAACAGAGAAGATCGAGATGGCGAACAACTTCGTCAACTTCATGATCTCACCGGAGACGCAGGCCGATATCGACAACTATGGAAAAGAGAAGTACGGGAAGAACCTCTTCTACGCGATGAACGGCAACTGCAGCCGGTTCAACTGTGTCTGCACCGGAGAAGCGACCGCAATCGAACCGATGACCGTCTTTAATGCCGGAAGCCTCAATGCGCCCTTCGCAAAGATAGAGACGGCATACGAGAGCCAGTTCCCGCTGGTCGACGCCCAGCTCTTCGGTGGAGGGAGCGTCACCATGATCGAGAAGATCACAAAACAGGGCAAGAAGGCCGATGTGCTCGCTTCAGCCGATGCCTACCTCATCCCGACCATGATGTACCCGACCTACGCTGACTATTATGTCACGTTTGCAAAGAACCACATGGTCGTGGTGTATACCAACCAGAGCAAGTACAACGATGAGATCACGCCTGATAACTGGTACGAGATCCTGAACACCCCGGATGTCAAGTACGTGATCAGCGATCCCAATACCGATCCGGCCGGCTACCGTGCAGTCATGGCGGTCCAGCTCGCAGAACGGGTGTACGGCGTAGATACGATCTTCTCCAGCCTCCTCGGTGCTCACAGCAAGATGACGAGGACGTTCGCTGACGGGAAGTACACCATCGACGTAACCAAGCCCACCCCTGATGGAAAGCTTGTGATCGGGAAATCCGGTCCTGATGTGGTCACCATCCTGAAAGAGGGGAAGGCTGACTATGCGATCGAATACAGCAGCGTGGCCATCCAGAACGGTCTGCCGTATGTCGAACTCCCGGTGGGAATGGATCTCTCGGCCCAGGAATACGCCGATTCGTATGCAACCGTCAAGGTAAAGCGGCTCAGCGGAACCACCACCGCGACAGAGACCGGAACACCTATCATCTATGGTGTTACCGTTCCGAAGAATGCACGGAGCCCCGACCTGGGACTTGAATACGTCAAGATCCTTGTGAGCCAGACCGGTCAGGACATCCTTGCCGCTGACGGCCAGGAGGTCATTGACCCGGCACTCGGCTATGGCAACGTCCCCGCAGCGTTAAAAGAGAGTGGCGTGGTGATGGCCTAGCTATCTTCTTTTTTGTCCACCCTGATTTTCAACATTTGAGCTTGACAATTTAAAAAGTAAAGGTTTTTTAGTAGAATGACCGAGATCGTTGATTATTGAATTGTGGGGTCTGGCGTGAATGGAACGATGGATGCAGATCGAAGCCGGGGGTTCTAAAACAGGGAAAAACGCCCTACCACGTTCGCTGGATGACCCCAATCCATCTGCATGGGAGATCGTGTTTGCATTTAAATCAGCCATGACTGGTGATGGGGATGATGACGTTCATTCGTAATTTTTTCCCCGCAGGATCACCAATGAAAGAGTGAGATGATATGAGGGAGAGTATAGTGTTCCAACCCATCGGCATCATTCATACTCCTTTTCTGGATCCGGCAGGGATGCCCATCCAGCCGGCCGGGGGCAGGGAGATTACTGGTACACTCGAAATTTTTCCCGAATTTGCTGACGGGCTGATGGATATCGAGGGATTCTCACGGATCATTCTCATCTACCACTTTCACCGTTCAGGCATGTGCAGGCTGCACCTAGTCCCGTTCCTTGACACCCAACCGCATGGTGTCTTTTCTACGAGGGCTCCCAATCGACCCAACCCGATCGGTATCTCTATCGTCTCCCTCATTGGAAGGGACGGCCCCTGCCTGCAGATCAGCGGAGTGGACATGCTCGATGGGACGCCCCTGCTTGATATCAAGCCCTACCTTCCCGAATGCGATGCTTTCTGCTCCGAACGGACCGGGTGGTTTCCTTCAAAGGAATCCTGTTTCAGCACAACCCTGTCTGATGACCGGTTCTCTGGAAAGAAGAATGATTAAATGAATTTAATTAATTTATCTGTTTCATAAAATAATTTTATATATTTCCACTTCATATTCTCTTATGGTCATGCATCCCAGGAACATGTGTGGCCCTGTACATCGCTCTGTGATAACACCAGGAGTCATGCCGGAATCCCCATGTCCATGGTCAATCCGAATGGGATCCTTCCGGCACACCTATCATCTGCTTTTTTCTCCGATCTGTTTCATCAGATAGGGAATACCGTATGCGAGGCACATCCCCACGATAAAGGCCACCGTCATCGAGACGAGTATTGAGAGGACCGCGGTAGTGACGGTCACTAGGTATGAACTGGTCTTCAATCCATGCCGTGCCAGTTCTATCGCAACGAAGATGAGGAGGGCTGCGTAGAACCCGGGCGAGATCAGACCGAGCCATGCGGTGCTTGCAAAGAGCAGGGCGGCCCCGACAAGGATGACCCCTGCATAGATGTTTGCCCCCCCTGTCCTTGCCCCGAACCGGTACTGCCCGGCCATTCCCCCGGCTCCATGGCACATAGGCATCCCGCCGAAGGGGATCGAGATGAGGTTCATGAGTCCGATAGTGCGGGAGAGCTTTTTTGGCCTGATATCGGCAGAAAACAGGTCTTTTGCGAGAAGCGACGTCGCGAGAATTGCATTGGTGATAGTAAGGATGGCCTGGGGGAGTACCAGGTCCGTGAGTGAAGCGAGAACTTCAGACCCGGATGGGATGGCAATGAGGGAGAGGGAGAGGGTACTGATGGGGGGGAAGCCCTGTGCGATGATGCCGGCGATGATTGCGACCGCTATGACGACAATCGATGAGAGGTCCGGGACACGAAAGTGGGTCGCCACGAGAAATCCCGCTATGATAATGAGGGCACCAAGCAGGAAAAACCCGGGATCAGGACGAATGTATCCTGCAGCGGTCTTGATGAGGAGGAGGGCCAGTCCCAGCTGGATACCCCGGACCACGGAAACCGGGATGTATTTTTCAATGATCTCAAGGATATTGGTGAATCCGAAGAGGAGGAAGATCCCCCCAAGGATCAGTCCGGCAGCGGCGATCTCGCCTCCCGACATTCCCGCAGCGACCGCGATGACGGCAATCGCCTTCATCGGCTCCACCGGGACAGGGTACCGGTAATAATACCCTGTTACGATAAACCAGATACCCAGAAAAAGGAGAACAGGACCGATCCCAAGGGCTCCGGTTGCGGCAAGGGCGAGCGAGAGAGGGAGGATGGTACCAAAATCGCCGAGACTCCCGGCAAGTTCACCGATACCAAACCTGAGTGGCGGCCTGGGTTCCTGGGGCATACTTTCCGTATACTGGGAAAAATGTTTATTCTACCCGGATCACGGTACCGATCCGTTCCCCTGCGAGAACACGCCGTATATTACCGGGCTCATGGCCATTTATAATCTTCACTTCATGCACATGTTTTGCGTTCATCATCAGCTCGATCACTCTCGGCTCAAGGACCATGTCCTCCATCTCCATTGCCAGGAGCTCCGCTGCAGTGATATCCGGGATGATCTCGGCGGTGGTATCTGTGAACGGGTTTGCCGTGAACAGGCCATCCACATTCTTCACGAGGATCAGGTTCTTTGCGCCAAGTACCTCTGCGGCGAGAAACGCCCCTGTATCGGTGCGGTTTGGGGGAATCGAGCCGATATGTGCGGGCTGCTCATATAAACCATAGGGAGGCGTCCCGTGGATGACCGGGAGGACGCCGAGGTTCATCAGCATGGGGAGTTCGAGAAGGTCTCCGGTATGGATCCGCGTCCCGTGGTATTTCGAGAGCAGGATCGATACCATGATCGCGTTCTGCTCGCTGATCTTCCCGGCAAGCTCCGCAAGGACACCGGTCGGCAACCCGAGGTCAAGGCCGAGGTCAAGGATATGGCGCACTCTCACTCCCCCACCCGTCACCACAAGGATCTGGTTCTCACGTGAAAGCTCCCCGATCTCGGTCAGAAGGGGAAGGAGCACGTCCTTTCCATAATCGATGATCCCATGACCCCCGATCTTTACCACGTTCAGATCGGGCATCATCCGGAGCTGGGTCCTGCCCTCGTATGCTTTGAGCAGCCCTTTCCTTACCAGTGACTCCCCCTGGAGCTTGTTGACGATTTCAAACCGGTCCCGTTTCATGAAGTCTCCCATACATTTATATCAGTAATGGTAAATACAGTATACTGTATACCAGTTGGTATAACAGATGTTCTGTTTTACCATCTCCCGTAGGTGAAGCACCATGAAGATGAAAATCTATGTCAGGGAACGGATGAAGGTCCGCGAAGGGGTCAAGCAACCAATGTACCGGATTGTGGGAGTCACTGGAGGAACGGTCCAGATTGAACTGACCCATTTCAGGAAGTTTGAGATCGAGCAGATCGCAAAGGATGTCGGTGCCGAAGTCATTTACTTCGAAGAGATTCCCGATGAGGAGAAGGAGAAAAAGAAACACTAATCATTTAACCTTTTCATATTTTTCAAATTCCGGATTGGAATGCCGGTTCAGCCATCTTCGATATGCCCGTCCTTCCCCTGAAACGAGGAATTTGGGTATTGATACCATGTAAGCACAATCGATTGCTATCGAAGAATCCCTGCTGAAGTTCTTTAATCTGTATCATGGTTGGCAATCCCTTCCTGCCGGGAAACACTCACCCGGCAGGCTTCAGCGGTAAACTCCTCGACCTTCCCGGTATATGCCGTATTGTAACAACCCTCAAGAGA
>JAJRBU010000152.1 GCA_028679315.1 Methanoregulaceae archaeon | reverse complement strand
TATTCTACTTTGGACTCTTTGGACTTCCGGGAGCAGCGGTATTCCGGGCGGCAAACACTATGGATGCCATGCTTGGCTATCAGGACGAACGCAAACTGATCGGCTGGTGGTCCGCTCGAATAGATGATATCCTGAACTTCATTCCGGCGCGAATCGCAGGGGGGATGCTCCTCGTCTACTTTGCTATGCAGGGGAGGTTCCCCTATGCATACCGGGGGCTACAGAGGGATCGGAAAAAAAGGCCAGGGATTAACGGGGGGATTCCGATGTCCATCATAGCTTCTGGTGTAGGTGTCCGGTTTGAAAAACCAGGAGTCTATGTTATGGGAACCGGTGAGAGATCCCTTGAAGAAGCGGGGAGCGAGATTGTTAAGGCAATCAGGGTGGTCACCGTTACTCTTGGTGCACTTATCAGTATGGTACTAATTTTATTGGGATCAGGAATAATATATACAGGAATATGAAACTCGAGGAGCTGAGATTCGGCACCGAGCTCCTGAAGCGCGGCTTTGCTTCCATGCAAAAAGGAGGAGTGATCATGGATGTGGTCAACGCCAGCCAGGCAGCTATCGCGGAAGAATCTGGCGCTGTTGCAGTGATGGCGCTCGAGCGTGTCCCTGCTGATATCAGGAAAGCTGGCGGAGTTGCCCGAATGGCAGATCCCGCAATCATCATGGAGATCATGGACGCCGTCTCCATTCCTGTCATGGCGAAGGTGAGAATAGGCCATTTTGTCGAGGCACAGGTCCTTGAGTCTCTCGGTGTGGACATGATCGATGAGAGCGAGGTACTAACCCCGGCTGATGAGCAGTTCCATATCGACAAGAAGCAGTTTACCATCCCCTTCGTCTGTGGCGCGCGCGATCTGGGTGAGGCCTTACGCAGAATCCAGGAGGGTGCTGCAATGATCCGTACCAAAGGTGAGGCAGGAACGGGAAATGTTGTTGAAGCCGTCCGGCACATGAGAAATATTGATGGCGAGATCAGGGCACTCCAGGGCAGGACGCCGCAGGAAATTGCTGATCGTGCCAGAGATCTCGAAGCACCTGCCGACCTTTTGCTCGAGACCGTCAAACGAGGCCGCCTTCCAGTCGTTAACTTTTCTGCGGGAGGGATCGCGACCCCTTCGGATGCTGCATTAATGATGCAGATGGGAGCCGATGGTGTATTCGTTGGTTCGGGGATCTTTCTCTCGGCTAATCCTGAGAAGATGGCAAGGGCGATCGTAGAAGCGGTGAATCATTTTGAGGATCCTGCTGCTATTGCCCGGGCAAGCAAAGGTCTTGGTGAGCCTATGAAGGGGCTCGATGTGCACTCCCTGAAAGAGGGCGAGGTGCTCCAGTATCGTGGGCGCTAGGATCGGCGTCCTGGCACTCCAGGGTGATATAAGCGAGCATATAGAAGCATTCAAAAAAGCGGTACGTGCGTTCGGGAGCGAGGATTCCGTTTCGGTTATCCCGGTCAGAAGACCCGATGAGGTGTTACTTCTTGACGCCCTTGCAATCCCCGGGGGAGAATCAACCACCATTTCCCGCCTTATTGAAAAAAACAATCTTTATACACCACTCGTGGAATTCGAGGGGGGTATTTTCGCTACGTGTGCAGGTATGGTGGTAATGGCCAGAGGTGTTGATGATCCTCGTGTACACCCCCTTGGGCTGATGGATTACAAGGTAATCAGAAATGCTTTTGGTCGTCAGAGGGAATCCTTCGAAGCCGATATCAGTATCACCGGACTTGACCATCCATTCCATGCGGTATTTATTCGGGCACCTGTTGCAGTACATCCGGGAAACGGGATAAAAGTCCTGGGCACTATCCCTGAAGGCATCATTGCACTTGAACAGGACCGCTTCATGGCACTCTCATTCCATCCTGAGCTCGGAAGAGACCCGCGCCTTCATATCCGGTTCCTGAAGAACTGCGGGCTTCTGTAAACGGGCTCCCAACAATTCATGGTGACATTCCAGTTTGGCATGAAAATCGTATCCGCGATTTTCATGAGGAAGGTTTGTGACCCATTGGTTTCATGGGCGTTTTATTCTTTATTCTCGACCGAACAGCGGTCATTAACGGTTTATATGAAAGTGCCTCCGGCACATTTTTCGTGCATGCAGGTGTCCCAAATGGTAACTCATGTAATTTTCTCAGTCCGGATGAGTCACATCCTGGAGAATTGGACCTCTCCGCATGATTTTTTTTCAATTCGGATAGAACAGGCTATTAAAGAAATACCTCAAATAATAGGAAAATGATCCCACCGGACCTCCTTTCGCTGTCCAATATTCTGCTGAATATCCAGGACGCAATTCCTGGGTTGATGGAGACCTACGGGATCTGGATCTATGCCATCCTCTTTGCGATCATCTTCTGCGAGACAGGGCTCGTATTCACCCCGTTCCTCCCGGGTGATTCGCTGCTCTTCCTGATGGGATTCCTTGCTGCGGGGGGAGGGCTGAGTGTTGCCGTGGTCATCATCATCCTCTCCGCTGCCGCCATCCTTGGCGATTCGGTCAATTACAAGATAGGCACCTCCTTTGGCAACTGGCTCATCCACCGTGAAAAGTGCCTGGTCGATAAGCGGCATGTCGAGATGACCAGGCAGTATTACAAGAAATACGGCAAGAAAACGATTGTGATGGCCCGTTTTGTACCCGGTATCCGGTCGTTTGCACCATTCGTTGCCGGGATTATCAGAATGCGGTATCCCGCGTTTCTCTTCTATAATGTCATCGGGGGGATCCTCTGGGTCACCGGGTTCGTGCTCTTCGGCTATCTGGTCGCCTCCCTCCCAGTCTTCAGTGCACGGCAGGATATCTTCCTCTGGGCGATCCTCATCATCAGCATCGGGATCTTCCTGATGATGATGTACAATTTCAGGAAGAACATGAAAGAGTG
>JAJRBU010000039.1 GCA_028679315.1 Methanoregulaceae archaeon | reverse complement strand
TGAACGCCGGGCCGCCGTTCAGCACCATGAACTCCTGGCCTTCGATCTCGAACTTGACGGTCATCACCGATCCCGCCTTCTGGCCGGAGACCACTTCTGAAGCCTTCGGGTAATAAGCGGTCTCCAGGATTTTCGAATTCTTAAAGACCGACACATAGAACCCGGCAGCCTTCTCTGCGTCTCTTTCCATCCAGATATGGGGAACAATCTTCTGTTTTATCTTTGCCATCCCATTTCACCGCGTAATCCCGTTCCAGTACCCATAGGATATTCCCGTTCACTTCTCCTGGGACAGGGGTTTATTGGGAAGTAGATGACCAAGACTGATAGTCTTTTCCTGCATTGGCAAAATCTGCTGATGAAGCGAATTAAAAATTTCTGAAAAATAACGGATCTCTTTTTACACTGGCTATCGCCTGACAAAGACGCCTTGCTTTGCCTTCGATACCCCGCATTCGGGTCACCGCCATGAGTCCGGCAGGTCTTCGAAGGGGATTCCCGGCGGGATCCCAGCTTTCGGGTCTCCCTTTACAGGATCATAGAGGTAGCCACATTCGAGGCACTGCCAGCGGGGGAGGGTCATGAGTATCGGTTTCCGGTTGCACTGATCCGGAGAATATTATGGGGGTTGTTCTTGAGAGATAAAAGATATCCTTCAGCATTTCAGCAATCCCCCAGCAGAAATGTGTTGTGCTGAGAAATAATCGAAGCATTTATTGAACCTATTTTTTAACTTTATTCGCAATTTCAGGTTTTCAATTTTTAATCCTTCAACACTTCAGCAATCTGGAATTCACGAACAGAGAAAAACAGGAACATACCACCATACCCGGATTACTGTATATCCTTCAATGTTCCAGGGGATTACTTAGTACGTACATATATATAAGTATAATAATAGGTATTTTTCAAATTGAAGCCATGAAAATCGTTTTCAATTCCTACGGAACGTTCCATGGGATTGCTGAAGGACTGCTGAAGGATTGAAGGACTGTCCTTGTGTCATCATGCCCCGACCAAAACAATCCCTCCCGACTAGCCTGATCCATCCTTAAATCTCATTACCAATCCCTCACCCTATTCGTACCGGTAGAGCCCGTTCAGGTCGACCATGGAGTGGATCACGAGATTTTCGTCAGCGAGTGCAATCTTGTTGATCCGCGTTCCACTGTAAACGCCAAAGAATACAGAACCATTTGTCGTCCCTCCTGCAGGGACAATAACCGGGAAACGGAGATAATCACGGGCCATCTCTTGTGTCATCTGGTCTCCCCCATGCTCCAGGGTTATCGGTTTTTCAGTCAGCAACCACAAATGCTCCGACCGAATAATGGCGCTTTCAGAATTATTGTTTGTAATACAGACGTTGATGATGGCTACCCCATGTCCAGGAGATGCCCGCCAGCCCGGGATGGAAGCTTTCCGGACTGCAGATGGAATCTTCAGGGCGAGATATTTTGGGTACTCGTTGTCAGATAACGCCCGGGTTGCGTCCAAGAGATCAGGAAGATATGCACCACCGGCAATGGTCCAGTCCGGGTACCTGACATAGAGGGACATTGAATGTACCCCGGGATTCAGGAAGAAGTATACCTCACCCCGTATCTCCTCTCCGGGAGCAACAGTCCGGTTGATGAGAGGATTGGTGAGGTTTACTGAAGAGTACTCAAATTGCGGATACTCCGGAAAGAGATGTACAGAATCCGACTGGAACGAGACGAGAGACCTGTTCTCAAAGAAAAAGGATTCATCCAGGCCCCCGTTTTTCACCGACAGGTTCAGCACCACCACGGAGAAGGTATCACCCGATCTTTTCCTGACTGATTTCACGGTGATGTTGTGGACTGTGATGGAGATGGAATCAAAGGTGGAGTCATGCTTCTGGATGACCGGATGGCTGTCTGAATCATTCGTTGCGGCAATGGGAGTCTCAAACACATTTGTTCCTGGAGGAGAACGTGTTCCTGATGGAGAAATTCCTCCGGAGGGAGATGAGATACACCCAGCCAGGATGAGGAAGAGGATAAGGGATGTGAGCAGGAAAATTGTCCTGGAAAGGGACCGGTAGTGAGGACATCTGAGCGATTCCATGCAGTTTTCCCCCTCGTTAAAAGAACGTGCGTTCGGTCCAGTTCCCTTCGATCCAGATCTTTCCGAGGGTGTAGATCTCATCGGCAAGCAGGGAGGGATCCACCCCGTTTCTCCCTGAAAGGACGAAAGCCACATAGTTGGGATTATTGGAATGGTTCCAGACCCTGATCACGATATTCTCGTCATCGATGTTGCTCCCTGCCTGATCGATGACCCCGAGTGACCTGATCCCTTTGGTGGTCGGCTTGATGAAAAACCCGACATTGAACTCACCTTTGCTGGATTGCCCCATTTTTTCATCAGCCCCGGCATGCCCCCCGCACGAGGTCGATGTGCAGACATCGGGAAGGGCGTTGATCCGCAGGACCAGTTCCCTCACGCGTTCCTCGATCAGGAAAATGTCCTTGAAACGGGTAATCTCAGCCTTGCTCTCGTACGAGAGTGATCGGCAGACCTGATCCTTCTCCCTTACCTTTCCCAGCGGCCTGTCGTTCCCGGACCGGTCGGTCAAGAATATCCCCACCTCTCACCTAGGAAGGAGGAGTATATAATAATTCCATCGGGTTTACAGAAAACAGGTGCTGGAATCCCTGCTCGCTGCAGCGGTTGACCAGACCTTCCTGGCACCGGGATTCACCATGGAGATCCCTGGACTATTCGTCCTGGAAAGCCCCGCCGTGGAGCCAGACATGGTCGAGATCTGTCCCTGTTCTCCCCTCTGTTCTCCGTTCTCTGATCACGCGGGCAGGGGCTCCCGCGACCACTGAATTGTCCGGGACATCGGTAGTGACCACCGCCCCTCCTGCTACGATGGCCTGGCGACCGATGGTGACGCCGGGCAGGATCATCGCCCCTGAGAAGACCTTGGCATACTCCATGATCGTCACCGGCGAATAGGTCCTGACAGAATGGATGGATTCCGAATGGACATGGGTAAAGATCCTGACGAACTCACCAATTCCGACCGCGTCGCCAATGGTGACCCCGCCTTTGGTATCAATGAACGAACCCCGGTTAAAAAAGACATCATCACCAACGGACAAAAACTGCCCGAAGTTGAACCTGACCTCCCCCTCGGATATGAAGTTCTTCCCGCAGCGGCGGAACAACCGCTTCGCGACCATCCTCCTAAAGGGAAAGGCAACCGGCATCGAGAGCGAGAAGAGGGAGCGATCGAACGCATCCCAGAGAAAATGAAGGTACCGCTGGCGCGGGCTGAACGGGTGGTCGGCAGCACGGGGTAGGAAATCGCTGTAAATCCGGAGACCAGCAAGGAAGGACTCTTCAATTGCCGGACACCCCAGCAGGGACAGGATCCGTTCTGTTCCATGAAGGTCGGGTCCCTGGTCAAGGATCAATCGAATATTACGGATGAGATCCCCTTGAGCCTTATCTGGGTTCGGTTTGTTCATCGATACCAATTCCCCTTCTGAAGAACTATCCCTGAGCTGTGGTCGGGCATCTTTCCATTCCCTCCTTCAGACAGTTCTGGTATGGTCCTTGCCGCACATTCCCGCTACGAACTCCCCTTCCGCATCCGGTCGTATGCGATCTGCCGCCTCACCTTTTTCTTCTGTTCGTAGACCCCCTCAAGCGAAACCCCCCATTCCCTGCAGAGCGACCGGATCTCCTGTGCATAAGCATCGGGATCGACCCCCGCTTTGCCCAGAACATGGAACATGACAAGCTTCGGGTTGTCAGTGCAGTTCAGGACCTTCACAGCGAGGTTCTCGGTATCGACATTCCGGGCGGCAAGGTCGATGATCCCGAGGGAGAGGAATCCTTTCTCGGTTGGTTCGAGGATGAACTGGACATAGAAATACCCTTCAGGAACCGGATTCTCTCGGTTCCGGAGGTCAGCATGACCGCCGCAGGAACTGCAGGTATAGATATCAGGGAGATCGTTTAAGACCCTGACCAGCCCGGCAATCCGTGCATCGGTCTCGATGGATAAGGAGAGCGTGGCAAAGATCAGCTCCTCCCGTGACCGGTCACTGGTGGTCCGGATGTACTCCTGATTCCTTTTATGGGTTGACATGTACCCCACCAATCCGGCAGAGACAGGCGCTGACGTTAATCATTCCTGCTTCACTGCAACAGGGGCGGTAAGAAGTCCCTTTGCAAAGGTCCGGGCATCCTCGAGGTCCTTCTCATCAGGGTGCCCCTTGTTCATCCGGATGAATTTGAGGAGCGTGGTCTCGCCCGGGCAATGGAACTCGGCAACGATCGTACATCCCTTTGTGATGACCTTTCTCCGGAGCGGGGTATGGAACTCCTCCTTGTATCCCGACGATGTCGAGAACAAAAACACCGGTTTTTCCATCGGTGGCATCTCATCGGCCAGGGCAAGGATGGACGTGTGGTGCTTCCCCCCGTAGATACCTGATCCGAATCCTACCATGTCATACCCGGCGAGATCCCCGGGGTTGACTTCATCTGCCTTTGCGAGGGTGGCGTCTGCCGCCTCCGCCATCGCTCTGGCAACCTTCTCGGTGTTCATGTGATGGTATGACATGTAGACGATCAGGATCTTCATGAATGCAAAATTAGGCGATCGGCATGATAATACTGACTGAAATTGTGCCGGATTCTCTCGTCACTCATCGCGCCTTTTTTTCAGGAGAATAAGGATGTTTTCTCCATCCTCGTAGCGGTAGGAGACCTCATCCATCACCTGGCGAATCAGGTATACCCCGAGCCCCCCTACATCCCGCTGCTCAATGCCCTCTCCGACATCAGGTTCAGGGACCGATAACGGATCAAACCGTGGTGCCGAATCAGCGATCTGGACTTCCGCACGATCAGTACTGATACGACAGGAGATCATGATCGGTTCACCCTGTCTTCCGTACCCGTGGACGATCACGTTCGTGATCGCCTCCTCCACGGCCAGCTGGGTATCGAGGATCTCATCGGAGGAGAAACCGTTCGCCAGCATCGCCTCTTCCAGCCGATCGGAAAAGGCAGGGATTTGGGCGATATCGGATCCGATCACCAGCTCAAACTCCGTTTCCATGGCTACCGCCTCCGGATCACCCAAATCAGCTGCAGGACCACCAGCAGTGACGAAAGGATCGGGAACTCCATGATCAGGCACTCGTACAAAGGAGTAGCACGCGGATCGCTGATAAAGGGTCAGGTTTTCCCCAGGTCTTTTCCACCAGGATGAACAGGAATGGATAGGGTTATCTCCCGTGACTGCCGACACTACCATCAGGGAATACGGTGGAGATTACAACTTCATTCCGGGAAGGAGGGACGGTCCTATCCGTCAACGGCCGGATCGATACAACGGCAGCACCGGAGCTCGAGCAGGCGATTATACATGAGATAGACAAGGGAACCCGGAAGATCCTGCTTGACTTCTCCAGTGTCCCATACATCAGCAGCGGGGGATTACGGGTGCTTCTCGCGACGGCAAAGAAACTGAAGAATCCCGGGGACAAGTTCGGCCTCTGCAGTCTCTCTCCGGAGGTATTAAAGATCATGAAACTTGCCGGGTTCACCTCAATCTTCTCCATCTACCAGAATGAGGGAGAGGCGCTTGCCAGCTGGTGATGACCCGCTCCCTTCCCTTTCATGGCAGCCGGTCGCTGGTGCTCCACAGGCCAGCATCTATCCCCTTATCCGTAAGATCGATATCATATCCTCAAACTCCTACCTCATCGCCACTCCTGATGTGATCCTCGTTATCGATCCCGGTGGGCTTTCCGAACAGGGAGCACTCCTCTCCAGGGTGATCACGGATTGCCGGGAGGAAGACGATCGTCCGGTCTTTGTCTTCCTGACCCACTCCCATGTCGACCATTTTCTCGGGGTGCAGGCACATCCTTCCTTTGCATCCCCCGAAACGGTTGTCTTTGCGGTCCACGAGGAGGGGGCCCGGGCACTTGAAAACGGGGACCGGACAATCACGCAGGCTGACCTCCTCGGGCAGCCGTTCTCGCCGATAACTATCGGGCTTCATCTCTTCACCGGAGAGAGGGCAGATATGCCAGGGATACCGGGATCGCTCTGTTTTTCGAATGGTGCCACGATCACCATCATGAGCGATCAGGCCCCCCAGGGACTCCCCCACGAAAGGATACAGTTCGGGACAGGGCCTGCCCTTGACCTCTACCATACACCCGGACACAGCCCTGACAGCATCTGCCTCGCTATCGGAAATCTCCTCTTCTGCGGGGACCTCCTCTTTGCTGCAAACCCGGGCCTTGCAGGAGTGACGGGGTGGTCGCAGGAAGCCCTCATCCACTCGCTCTCATCGTTGGAACACCTGATTGCCACCAGGGGCATTACGCTCGTCTGCCCGGGACACGGAAGAATCATTACGGCAAAAGATGCGATCCGGATGTTCTCACAGGTCAGAACCGAGGCACTGACCCTGTCCGATATCGCGGAACTGAACCGTGAACGGGCAGCGGCAACCGCGGAATTTGCCGAGGATTGCATGGAGCAGGTGAACGAGCTCTTCACCATCATGGCAGGACGCCTCGCCTATGTCACCTACATCCTGGATGAACTTGGCGAGGCAGGAATGGCGGAGGAGGCATCTGCCCTCATCTCCGGCGATACGATTGATGAACTGCTGGAAGCGTTCCGGGACTTCTCCCGGGAATACCAGCAAAAATCCTCAAGCCCGGTTCCATTGATGCTGAAGGCCGCCCAGGTGATGGGGAAACTTGAACGGACCTTCCAGCAGAAGGAACTTGCAGGCATCATCGACCCGACCATGGTCAGGCGGGCAGCACGGCTCCTCGCCGATTACATCACCATGCTCCGTGGCTTCACGCTGCCATGTGAGCAAGCAGACTATGATCTCGTACCGGTGATAGAAGCCATCATCACCGGCCTTTCAGTACCCCCCCTCTCCGATGAGGAGATCCTCTCTGGTCCCGATGACGAGGGGGACTTTCCCCGCATCCTGCTCTCCCGGATCGGGACACGTCCTCTTCTCGAAGAGATGGAATGCGGGATCGTCGCAAAAACCCCTTCTGTCCGGGCATTGATCGACCCCGGGCATTTCACCGACCTGGTGACATATATCCTCGAAGATCTTGTCGGAACCGGCGCTGGCAGGATAGCGGTCCGGACAGAGCAGGGTGCGAGTGCTGCAAAGGTCACGATAACAGGAGATCTCCCGGGATCCCCACAGGAACGCCGGACATGGCAGTTTTTAAGAGGACTTGCGGAACGTGCCGGGGGGACCCTCGTTATCCGGGAGAATGAGGGGCTCCAGTCGTTTGAGTTCACCGCAAGGGTGCCATGAGCACTATCCATGGTGTGCCATCCGAAGGGTGATGCGATGAACATACCTGAATAATGAACAGAAGAAGTAACGATTTTCACGGGAATCAGGACAGCAGGATCCCATTCCGAATGAGAATGAGAGCCTGGAAACTGTGCAATTAAAGTTCACATCAGGTTGCTTAAAAGGTTATCGTTCGATCGCCGGCATATGCAGGGTTGCCTATCAGGGCTTTTTTTCAGAGGCCCGTGGTCAAACTTGAAGAGCTGTCCTCTCTACAGGGATCACGGTGTTATGCCTATTTCGTGAACAATCAAGACCTTCTGACAAAGATCGGGAATACCTGGGGAGAAACTGATAGGGATGCGTGCAATTCTCATTCAGATCGAATTCGAATTCTATATGTTACCAGGTGATGACAACTGACAAAGGCGGATCGATTTGGAAATAGGCCCCTCCCCGACAATTCTGATGGAGGTGTATGTAGACCGCATCTTCTGCAACGGATGCGGCATCTGCATTGATCTCTGTTCCATGGGTGTATTCAGGATGGTGAACCACAGGGCAGAACCCCTTCGACCCCAGCTATGTGTCGCCTGCTTCAAGTGCAGGGATTTCTGCCCCACCAAGGCCATTGCCCCTCGATGGATCATGCGGGTCTCGTAAATCCTGCAGCACCTTCGGACAAGCCCGATGACCGAATGCAGATAGTACAGAGGAGCGAGGGGTAACGATCCCTAAAGGTGTTTTCACCTTTTCATCCCCTCCTGATCCGCCGGCTCATCCGTATATCCGGAAATGGTGCGGGGCCGAGGTGACATCGCAGCGATACACCGGAAGATACCGCTGAAAAACGGTCACGCCGTTCATGAATCAGAACGTTTTTCGTAACGTCCCCACTATTAGTCCTGTAACGAACTATGGTGACAACTATGACCAGTGCAACAAGCCTTGACAGGGGGGACAGGCGATGAAATGGCGGACGGAACGGACGAGCACCCGTGTCGAAGACCGGAGGGGTACCTCAAGTCGCATCCCAGGGGGGGCAGCAGGTGGCATCGGCGGGATCGGGCTGATTATCATCCTCGTAGTCGCCGTCTTCCTCGGGGTCGACCCTGGCCAGTTCATTGAGGGCACCGATGTCTCCACGGAATCATACGGACAGCAATCGGAACTGACCCAGGAAGACCAGGATGTCTTCAACTCCTCGGCGCGGGTATTCACCGACACGGAGCAGACCTGGTCCGTCATATTCGAAGACCAGCTGGGAGGCACGTATAGTCCGCCAACGCTCGTGATCTTCGAAGACTACGTCCAGTCAGGCTGTGGACAGGCTACCTCCCAGACCGGGCCGTTCTACTGCTCTGCTGACCAGAAGGTGTACATTGACCTCGACTTCTTCAAGGAACTCGAACGGCAGTTCAAGGCTCCCGGTGACTTCGCCCAGGCATATGTCATCTCCCACGAGGTCGGACACCATGTGCAGAACCAACTCGGAACCCTCGAGTACGTGAACCGGCAACAGGCCAGGTTGAGCGAAGCGGATGCAAATGCACTCTCGGTAGCGCTTGAACTCCAGGCCGACTGCTATGCAGGGGTCTGGGCATACCAGGCCCAGTATGGAGACCTTATCCTTGAACGGGGTGATCTGGAGGAAGCCCTGAATGCCGCAAGCGCCATCGGTGACGACCGGATCCAGATGCAGTCTATGGGATATGTCGTTCCTGATACGTTCACCCATGGGACATCAGCCCAGCGGGTTGAAGCGTTCAGGAAAGGTATGGATGCAGGTGTGGTAACGGACTGCAACTGTGACGAGCTCCCGAAGGTCGGATAGACCTGTTCATATCTCATCAAATCTCTTTTTTCATCCACGGATCCGCCACTACTACCAGCACCGTGTACCCTTCATTCTGAAGCAACAACCCCGCTGCTAGCTCTTCTCTTTCCTGAACGCGAGATACGAGTATATCACCAGGGATATCGAGACAACGAGGATCGGGACAAGGACGAACCATAGAGAGTACTTCCCGAATACCACTCCGACCATCGTGAGAATCCCCGCGATCTTGAAGAGGGTCCCTCCAAGGGTATGGGTCTTCTTCCAGACCTGTTCGCTGCTCATTGTCCAGGGGGTGCGGATCCCCACAAACCAGTTCGGCTCGGCATGCTCGATCAGGAACCCGAGGTAGATGAACAAAGCACCCATAATCAAGGGTAAAAGAAGATTTGGACTGATGGGATACCCGAGCCCCCAGAGGAGGATCTGCAGCTGGATGAGGAGGAGAAACACGGCAAAGACCAGGATGAATCCCTCGTAATACATCTGGAACTTCTGGTAATTCGCCCGTAAAGGATCGATTCGCGGGATCAAAGCGAATAAGGCTGTGAAGGCGATCATCACCACGGGGATGACGAGGACCCCCCAGAATTTAGGGAGGTACCCGTCTACCTCACCGGCACTATTCCAGTGGGAAGGGATCTGGTCAGGGAGCCCTGGATATGCCAGGATGGTCACTGCCAGTGTCAGGAGGATCAAGGCAACAATCCCAGAGCGGATAAGGTTCATTGGTTCAATATTGGCAGGGGAGACTAATAGGTGTTCCAGCCCTCTCTCATTGTGTACTGTTCCCCGGGAGGAGGGGAACGTCCAGCCTTATCAGGACTCTTCCGGTCAGATGGCCATCACCATCGTGCACCCGCGCAAGAAACGGAGAGCCTGTCTTGCCCAGGCTCTTACCAGTATACCCCCTCCCCGGAGACGAGGATGGCATCGGCCTCCAGCCAGCCGGTCCGGTTCCCGGCTTCCACGATCACCAGATCCTCATAGGTGTTGAAGGTCCAGCCACCCCGCCAGATCGAGTTGGTACCCGAGACCCGGGCAACGAGGGATACCGATACGGGATGATCCGCCGTGTAGGAGACATACAACCGGACTGGATGGATGGATTCTACCCCCTCGTAAGGGGGGGTGGTTTTAGGCCGGGGGGTAAACTGGCCACCCGGGAAAAACACCGGCTCCCTGGCGAGGGGATTACGGGTATCGACAGGCACGTCTGTTCTCAAGGTCGCTCCGATCGTTTTTGGGATCAGAACGGGCGTCTCTTCCGTATATTCCGTTGCCGTTGGCAGGGGTGTCCCGGCAGGACTCTCCCCGGGTTCGAGGGGAATCGGGGGCTCGTGATAGTCAGGGACCATCCGGGCCGCCCTGATGGCGAGAAGCGGGGTACCGTTAACGGTTTCAAGTGAGAGGTTCCAGTCAGCCGGAACACCGTAACCGTTCCCGTTCACGAGCATATCCGCAAGAAGAGAAGTTCCGTTCATCTCAGGCACCGGAAGGAGGAAGGTCGCGTTCTCAATCGTGGTCGTGTATGACAGCGTGATCGAATACTGATAATCGTGTCCTTCGCTCTCCCGTGCCCCATGGCCGAACAGGAAGATGATCCAACCAACTCCTGCACCGAGGATGATGAGGGGGATGAGAAGGAGGATCCATCTCCTGTCTTTTCCAGGTCCCGGGGTCATGATAGGAATGACCCCTTCCTGTACCTGCTCCCCTCAGCCCATTCAGGGCCCATGGATCTTTTCACTCCTCCGTATCTTCTCCTTCACCTTCTCCCATGTCCTGGTGACAAGGAAGCTCTCCTCCATGTACCCGAACATCAGGGCGAATTTCTTCATCGGGATAGCCATCGTGAGGACATCCCCCATCACGCAGGGTCGTGCCGAGGGATCGAACATGCCGAGGACCGCTCTCGGGTGCTCCTTCTGCTGCTCGAGCCAGGGATAGTAGATGATCGATGAGCACCCTGATCCGAAGGGACAGCAGACCCCACCCTCTGGGTCAGCCTGGTCGAAACTGGCAAGGGTAAAAAGCCCGGAGAGGACTTCCGGTCGGGCAAAGAAGACGACCACCTCCGGGGCATCCTCAACGGTCAGCTGGTCCCACCGCTTGAAGGTATAACATTTTCCTTCAGAGGGGATATGATCCAGGAACCGGTCCATTTCATCCACGATCTCCGGTGTCCTCTTGTACCGCTCCCCCTCGACTACCCCTGGTTTTCCTGTGGAGAGGAAGTACCGGAAGAAAGGAGCCCGCCCGGTAGTGTACCCGAGATAGAATTTGGCCCCACTGCAGGAGAGCGATTCCCCGTCTATCACTACCGGGTGCCCCTTCCGGACCCGGGCAAGGTCACAGACCAGGCACCTCCACCGTTTCGGCACTGGCGCCCGTGGCACTCCCTCACCGGCAGGCTCGATGCCAAAGGTGATCGGCAGGTCCGATCCTTCAAAATACTGGTGCCACAACCTGATGAACCGGTCACGCATGCCGATATCCATGGAGTCCTATCAGGGAGCAGCAGGATAAAACTATTGGGATTCCACGGGTAAGGTGGTCGCGATCCAGGGACCGATTGTATTTAGTCCATGACGTAACAATACCCTCCATGCACCGGATCATCGACTGGAACGAACTCTGGAAGGCAATCCATGCGACCTCCCCCGAGCGGACGTGGAAGGATCGGGACCCGGCCGCCACCTGGGACAAACGTGCTGCAGCCTACCACCGGATGAGCCGGGGCGAGACAGAGGCAACGAAGCAGGATATCGGTTTTATCGATGTCCGCCCGGAAGACACGGTCCTTGACATGGGGGCCGGGACCGGGAGGCTGGCAGTCCCCCTGGCCGGGCGGGCAGCCCATGTGACGGCACTCGATCCCTCTGATGGCATGCTCGGCATCCTCAAACGGCGGATGGAGGAGGCAGGGTACCAGAACTATTCGTGCGTCCGGATGAAGTGGGAGGATGTCGGGATCGGGAGGGATATCGAACCTCACGACCTGGTTATCGCCGCATTCTCACTCGGGTTCTACGACCTCTGGGCGGCTCTTTCCAAGCTCGACCAGGCAGCAAAACGGTCGGTCTATATCTTCTGGCATGCGGGAGAATGGAGGGGGCCCGAGGAGATGGGGCTCTACCGTGCGGTATTTGGAGAAGAGGAGGCCATGCAGCGGGGATACCAGGATTACATCTTTCCCTTAAATGTCCTCCACGATGCTGGAATCTATGCAAACGTGCGGATTTATCCGGCACTCTGGGAAACATCCTATATTTCAGTCGAAGAGGCCGTGCAGAACTGGGTGACGATGCATCACCCGGACCTCCGTGATCGTACTCCCGTCACGGAGTTCTTCACGAGGGTGCTCAGAAAAGGGGCATCAGGCAGGCTCGAATATTCATCAATGCGGACAACTGCGGTGATATGGTGGGAGAAGGGAAGGGATTCGCAGCACTGATCGGGACATCCTTTTCCGGGAACATCTTCCGGCACCACAGGGGACTTTTCCATGCACCATCCGCGTTCTCAAGGCAAGGGAAAGGTTTTTTTCCAGGGCACCCATTATTTGCCTTATCAGCCACAATCAGATCCAGATGAACGTCACCTTCCTTGGGACCAACGGGTGGTATGATACCCTCACCGGCAATACCTGCTCAGTGCTGGTCCAGTCCGGGGACTACAACATCATTTTTGATGCCGGCAACGGTCTCGCCAAAGCCGACCGGTATATCAACCAGGAGAAGCCCACCTTCCTCTTTCTCAGCCATTATCACCTTGATCATGTCATCGGTCTCCACACCCTGACAAAATTCCGGTTCAAAAACCCGCTCCAGATCTGCGGGCAAACCGGGATAGAAGCAATACTCAGGTCTCTTGTGAGGGATCCCTTCACGGTCCCGTTCGAAGAACTTCCATTCCCGGTCAGGTTCATGGAGCTGGGAGAGGGGAGCCACACGGTCCCCTTCCCGGTTGAATGCCGATCGCTGGTCCACCCTGTACCCTGTTACGGGTATGCCATCACTCTTGATGGCAGGAAGATCGCGTATTGTACCGATACCGGGTTCTGTGAAAATGCAGTCATCCTATCGAGGAACGCTGACCTTGCGATCACCGAATGCGGGTTACGACCAGGCGAAGAGAGCCCGGACTGGCCGCACCTGAACCCTGAACTGGCGATCAGGATCGCAAACAATGCCCATGCAAAACGACTTGCTCTGATCCACTTTGCTGCCCACACTTATACGAGTTTAAGGGAT
This sequence comes from Methanoregulaceae archaeon, assembly GCA_028679315.1. Lineage (GTDB taxonomy): Archaea > Halobacteriota > Methanomicrobia > Methanomicrobiales > Methanospirillaceae > UBA9949. The sequence goes on along the minus strand of JAJRBU010000039.1, from coordinate 1,494 downwards.
CGGTCCAGAGTGGAGAAGACCTATCGGAAGGAATTCCCGGGACTGATTGCCGCAAGGGATGGATTGACCGTCGTGGTATGAATCTTGCACGAGGATCAAATTAAGATCAGGACGAGAGAAGAGTAGTGGAAATGGTTCCGTTGTGATTGGTTATGCAGCCTCGAAATGGTGTGACAAAAAGAGGTAGTATTACCTCCCGCAAGCAAAATCGATGCCCTTGTCAATACAGGCCAGCCCTTCCTTCTCTTTCCCCATCTTTTTCAGGGTCATGCCCTTGTTGAACCAGGCTTCAGAGAGCTGCGGGTCGATCTTGAGTGCTACGTCGTAGCAGGAGATCGCATCTTCGCACTTTCCAAGGTAGTCGAGGAAATTTGCCTTCTCGTTCCAGGCCATGGCATGTTCAGGATGGGCAGCGATAGCCCTATCGAAGTATTCGAGTATCGTATCCGGCTGTTCCTTGTCCTGGGAATGGATCGCTTTCTGGTAGTAATATTCTGCTTCGTGCAGGATGGTTCCAATCTTCCTCATCGTTTCTCCTCCTTCTCCGGTATTATCCGATTGCCAGTTCGATTCCGCGGTTGATACAGGAGACCGCGTCCTGTTCTCTTCCGATCTTCTTCAGCGTGAGACCCTTGTTGAACCAGATTTCCGCATCCCCGGGCTCGAGTTTCAGGGCTGTGTCATAGCATGAGAGGGCTTCATCGAGCTTCCCCATCAGATCCAGGTAGTTTCCCTTCTCGTTCCAGGCCATGGCGTACCCGGGATCCATGCTGATTGCCCGGTTGAAGTACTCAATCACCTGTGCCGGGTTGTTCCGTGTCTCTGCATCCATCGCACGCCGGAAGAAATAGTTGGCTTCCTGCGAGATGCGTAGTATTGCTTTCTCCATGTTGTTCCTTCCTCCTCTGTGATTCCGCCAGGGCATCGTTCCTGTGTGTTCCCCGACAACCTAGAATAATTCCTGTGGTTAAATATATATTTGCAGTATATTATTGTTCGAATAATGTGCATTGCAGTACTGCATTAGATTCGCGGTACAACAGTGCATGGCGTTACTGAGCGACGGTAACGACCCCTCCCGGTTCACTCGTGAAAAGGTGTGTTTAGGGGAATATTCGGAAGTTATTATAATTGGAACTATTGTTGGAATGAGGATCTCATCCCATGAACACAGCGTTCCGATTCTATCGATTTCACCATTGAAAAAAGTTGGGCAGGAACTACCAGAAGTACCTGGAAATGCGGTCCCGAAGCTCACGTGCCGCAGGGAACAATACCACAGAATCCGGGTTGGTCTGGTGTTCGGTCTCTCGCTTCTTCCCGGTCGTATTTGGAATAACAGGGAATTCAGGGGATTTCTCCCCTGACACCATGGGATACAAGCGGACGGATTATCAGTACTCAACATCAGTGTCATCGACCCGGAGGCCTTCATCCCGGTCATAGGGGAGCGTTGCCCACAAAAGCCCGTCCTGTAGCCGATACCCGGCCTTC
>JAJRBU010000214.1 GCA_028679315.1 Methanoregulaceae archaeon | reverse complement strand
GACTGTGCCGAGTGGATGATCGCGTTCAGCTTCTCATCGGGGAGGTTGATCAGGTACTCCTTGATATGGTAGTTCCGCTCGATCGCCTTCCCCATCGGGGAGGAACGCCATTCCCTGTCGTAGGGCATCAGGGCAGCCGCATCGGTCTTTCCGTCCCCGATCGCGTGTGCCGCGACCTTTGCCGCGAGGTCCCCGGTATACATCGCATTATAGATCCCGCCGCCGGTGAGCGGGTCAACGACCCGGGCTGCATCCCCCGCGATGATCAGGCCGTCGGCAACGGTCCTCCCAAGCGGGCGGCAGACCGAAACGCCCCCGACGATGCACTCGATGGTCTTGCCGTCAGGGAACCGGGCCCGGACGAACCGGTCGAGGTAGTCCTTTGCCCGGTGGCCTGCACCGCTCTTCTTTCCCGAGATGCCTATCCCGACATTGGCCGTCCGTTTCCCCTTCGGGAAGATCCAGAGGTACCCTTCCGGGGCGACCTCGTTTCCAAGAAAGAAGGTCGTGCATTCATGGTCGATCTCGATGCTGGTCATCAGGTACTGGCACGAGCTCATGATCTCGCGGACCGGCACCGCTGTATCCACGCCGCACCACCGTGAGAACTTGGACTCGACACCGTCTGCCGCAATCGTCACGGCGGCATGCACCTTCTTCTGGTCGCCGCAGGATTCGAGCACCGCACCTTTCACCATGCCCTGGTCGATCAGGGGTGCGGAGGCCCGGGTCTTGACCATTACGTCGGCACCTGCCTCGGCTGCCTGCCAGACGAGCTCGCGGTCAAAGACCTTCCGGTCGAGGATATACCCGATCTTGCTCCCGGCAAGCTCTGCCTCGAGCATCATCGAGGCCCCGTCAGGGGCGACAATCTCGGCACGCTTGAGCTCAGCCGCTATCCACCGCTCGTCAGGGTTGACGAACTCGGCGAGGGCCTCTTTTCCTATCCCCTCGGCACACCGGACCGGGGCCCCGATCGCCGGGCGTTTCTCGACAAGCAGGACCGAATGCCCTGCCCGTGCCGCGGTCCGTGCCGCGATGGCTCCGGCAGGGCCTCCCCCGATCACGAGCAGGTCATAGTCAGTCCTCATCCTTCACCTCCAGGGCACCGACCGGGCAGACCTTGGCACATATGCCACAGGAGGTGCAGTGGTCATCCACCTCCAGGTACGCATCGATCAGTTCGAGCGCACCCTCGGGACATACCGAGACGCAGCACCCGCAGTATCCGCAGACATCACGATGAATCTGAAGCATCTTTCATGTATTGGGATGGGTCAGCCATAATCCTTTCTTGGCGGGAAACAGGAACACATGGGTGTATATCCGGATTATAGGACTTAAAAGAAGGAAAAGGAGCCGAAACGGCCTCCTCCACCGGGCGAGAGGCGGATCCTCCCGCTCCGGAATGATTCGATCGCCTGTGCAACATCCCGGTCGACTGCAGCCAGTTCCCGGACCGGGATCTTCGTCAATACCCGGATCTCGTCATTCCACCGTGCGATGAACCGGTCGTAAAGGAGGGTGCATCCCCGGGTCCTAGGTGATGCACAGCCGATCACCGTCCGGATGATCTCGGCAAGGGGGATGATATGCAGGTAGGGAGGCCGGGTGGCGGGGGGAGCATCGGCAAGCTCAGCTGCCCGGTCAGAGACCCCTTTCTTGATCAGACCCCGGTCATCCGGGCACCGCCACCGGACGGAAGCGGCAGAAGTGGGGGTGTACTGCCTGAAACAGCGGGTGCAGGCCGTCCGGTTGTACTTCCCCTCTTCGGGGAAGAACCCGGCATTCATCGTGATCTGCCCGGCCCGTATGCTCTCCATCACCCCCCTGACCGTTGCCGCCGCAACCGCGATCCCGAAAAACTCCCTGCCAAGCTTTGACGGGTCCGGGCTGTGGGCATCGGAGTTCGTGAGGAACGGGATGCCGGAAAGATCGGAGATGCCTGCCCCGTAACTGCTGTCTGCCGAGAGGCCCAGTTCGAGGAAGTCCGGCCGCTCGTCCCCGTAACATCCGGAGAGGTGGTCGAATGCGGCATAGAGGGACGTCCATGGAGTGAACGCATGGGCAGGACCGATCAGGCCGTCGAGGTCATGGACCATGCCGGCAATCTCGCTCCCCGGGATCCTGATATGCGGCCGTCCGGTCTCCGCCAGGTTGGCGGCATGGGGGGCAAGGAGAGACGCGAGGTCCTCGCACCGCTCAAAGGAGTCGAGGATGACCAGGTGGTGGACCCGGTCCCGGTCTTCGACCTCCACGGTCGGCACCACCAGCACGCGGTCATCATCAGGGGTATCCTTCCAGAGGTCCCGCCAGCCGGCATGGAGTGCATCCCCGCTGCCAAGGACGCCGATCCCCTTCGTTGTGCATCCTTCGATCAGGCAGGAAGGGAGCATCCGGGAGGATGATGCGATCGAAAAACAGGAATGGATATGCAGATCGCAGAAGAGCTCGCGGCTCATACGATGTAGCGGAGCTCGTCGTCCTGCGACCCGCGCTCGCCGTCGATCAGCTTCTGGAGCACGTGCTCCATCTCGAGGGCCCGCTGCTCGAGCCTGGTCGGGTCGATCTCGATGGCAAGCAGGGTGGAGAGGACTTTTAAGAGGCTTGCGGCGCTCCTCGGATCGACCAGGTACCCCGATGTCTCCCCCATCAGGCAGATCCCCTCAATGCCACGATTGACCCCAAGCCCGAGAAGGAGCCCGGCAGCCCCGATGATACCACCGCCGGGTTCATCTCTTCCGACCACGCCCCCTGCCTCCTCGATCATCCCGCGAAGCCCGGGATGGTTGACCGCACCAAGCACCCGGGGTTCATCGACAAGGTGGCCGACGCCGTACCCTCCCAGGGTATAGATCCGGGATACGCCGCATTCTGCAGCGATGTTCAGGTAGGCATCGGCAAGCAGGTAATGCCCTTCGCTCGAGGTGGCCTGGTAATCCCCCACCAGGAAGAGGAACCGGTGGGTCTCACCGGCATAGTAATAGATCTCATTGTTGGCCAGTCGCACGGTCCCGTTCTCATCGATGATCACCTGGGGGGGAAAGAAGATCGAGTGGATCTCGGCAACCTTCTCTGCACCGAGTTCCTGGATCATGTGTTCGGCGACCAGCTTGCCGACATGCCCGATCCCCGGCAGACCCTCGATCAGGATCGGAGCATGCAGCCCCTCTGACGGAACGGTATCGAGAAACCGTACCTCTATCTCGTCCATCCTCTCGCGATCCTCCGGTAGCGTCCAAACTTGTCTTCAGGAGAGAACCGTGCCGGGTGGGGGGTCACCGTGGCAGCACCGCAGGCCGGGCAGGTGTCGTGCAGCGTGTAGACCGAATCAATCGGGCAGCGCCGAATTCTTCCCTTCATGCCGTCTTTCCGGACTTCGGTTTCTTGATGAACTTTCCTTCTCCGCCGGAGCGTTCAAGGACCCCGATGGCTGCGGCGGCTGCTTTCTCAAGAGCCTTCTCCGCTTTCTTGTAGTCAGGTGCGGTGACCTTGATCCGGTAGGTGGGGGCGCCAAGATAGGTGAGCTCGATCTCGGCGTCTGGTATCTTGGGCTCGGCGCTCCGGAGTGCCCTCCTGATGATATTGACCCCGTCTGGTTTTGAGGAGGTGAGGATCAGGTTCCCGGCAACGGCGACCCGGGGCACTTTCACGTTCTCATGTGCCACATGGGAGAGTGCCTCGATCACGCCCGCTGAGAGCCCGGTCTTTTTCAGCGTGTCCGTCCCCTCGGTCACGATCTCTTCGAAGACCGTGTAGAGATCGCCGTATTTTTTGATGAGGGCTGCCTCGATCACCTCAGGGTTCTCCTGTGCCGTCTCGGCAGCAAACCCGATCCACTTGCGTGCCTTGGACTCGTTCTTCCACTCGCGGATCTTGTCGCGCCGCTGGTGGTCATTCACGTCCTTTAAGGAGAGATCGATATGCCCCCTGCTCTGGTCGACGTGGAGTACCTTGCAGACCACCTTCTGCCCCTCGCGGATATGGTCGCGGATGTACTTGATCCATCCGGTCGCAATCTCGGAGATGGGGATGAGCCCTTCGCGGCCCGGATATTCATCCAGGGATACAAACGCTGCAAAGTCCTTGATATCCCTGACCGTGCAGACTACCAGTTCTCCGGCCATAGGCCACGATAGTTCGCTCATCGCTCTTCTCACTCGAATATTTCCAGGATCTCGACGTTAACCTGTGCTTTGCCGCCGGTGGGCTCAGCAAGGACCTTGCTGCAGACCACGCAGTTGACCACGGTGCATGCCTTCTCAAAGATGACCTGTTCGTTCTCGCAGTCCGGGCATTTGACCTTGACAAACCTGCTTCGGTTCGCTCGTGCCTGTTGTACCATCTCTCTCACTCCGTCAGTTCGAACTTGCCTGCCCGGAACCCGGCACGGAGGTGTGCCTTTCCGCAGGTCTTGCAGCGGTATCGTACATTAATCTTCTTGGTGGGCTTGTCCCCGCCAGGGACCTTTGAGAACTTGCCCATGTTGCCGACCGCTCCACGCCGTGCCTTCTGGCGGTCGATCCAGTGGAGACCGGTGGTCTTGGCTTTCTTCACCTTCTCCACCTCATGAGTCTGGTGATTCCTGCAGAATGGGCAGTATGTTTTGAATTTTACTGGCATTTTCATGATATTTTCCTCATGCTACCGGATAGCGGATACCATTATTATTTAAACCGGTTGCTATATAAGACTGTGGGAATATCCTCGTCCCTCGCTGGAATGGGCGGTTTGATCCGGCTGTGCGGGATCGGTACCCTGATTCATGGCAGGGAATCTTCTCCCTCAGTACTGGTTCTCCCGGCTCAAAGTATCTTGCCTGGATCGAAAGGCTGCATGACCTGATGGTTTATATCCTCTTCCCCCCATCTCTCTCTTGTGGAGTCATATGCATGGATACCTTTGAGGACAAGACAAAAGAACTCCTCGCGCTGAAGAAAGAGGAGCGGTGGAAGAGGTATGACAGGATGAAAGAGGCCTGTCTGTGCTCTTCCTGCCCGAGTTTTACCGGTACTGCAGAGAAGAACGGGGAGATCCTGTTTTGTGTTCTCGGGATGAGTTTTGGCTGTATCCGTGATGACTTGGGCTGTATCTGCCCGGGCTGTCCCCTCTATATTGAGTATGGGATGATGAAGAAGGATTTCTGCATGAAGGGGAGTGAAAAGGACATGAGGTGGGAGAAGGAGATCGGGACAAGATGAGTCCGGTCTGCAGGAACCTGGCTTCACATGGATCTATGACAGGAGATCAGGGGAACAGATCCCTTCTCTCGTTCTCATATAGAGCGGAATAGTTGAGATATAGAGTGGAATAGTTGAGATATAGAGTAGAATAGGTGAGATCCACCCGACCGTGGATCAGGGAAGATACGCCGTTTCTTTTTTCTTCAAAAATAGAGGAGCGATCTCCGGAGAAAGGTGAATAGGGAGATCAAGCCGG
>JAJRBU010000101.1 GCA_028679315.1 Methanoregulaceae archaeon | reverse complement strand
GGACAAACGTAAAGCGTTGGGGTCTACACGCGGCAGCCGGCTTTCCAATGCAGTGCCTGAAAGCGAAGCGTTGTTGGATGCTGCGTTTGCTCGCGGAGAATCGGCGGGACGTCAAACAACGCAGTTGCTCAATCTCCTGGATCTGTACGGAGCATCCGAACTGCAGATCGCTGTGCGTGAAGCCCTTGAACGCAACACTCCCGGCGCTTCTTCCGTCGCCTTTATCCTTAATCGAAGACAACGATTATCGCGTCGCCGCCTTCCAACTCCCGTGGACTTGTCCCGTCGACCCGATCTGGCAGATATCGATGTGCAACCTCATAACTCGGAGATTTATGATGACCTCTTCCGCAAAAACCACGATTCCGAACAATGACCTTGTTTCTAATCTGGAACAGATAGGCTTAAGTGCGACAGCACAAAATCTTGATGATTTGATCGCCCGCGCGACAAAAGGACGATGGGCTCCGCGAGTTATTCTCGAAGAACTCTACAAAATCGAAAGTTGTGAACGGGCTCGCCTCAGTCTGGAGCATCGCTTGAGGTTTGCAGGTATTGGCCGCCTAAAGCCCATGGCCGATTTTGATTGGAACTGGCCTAAGAAAATCGAGCGCGATATCGTTGAGCGTGCTCTTTCCCTGGACTTCATTCAGGAAGGCCGGAATCTGATTCTTCTTGGCCGCAATGGCCTGGGCAAAACCATGATTGCTAAAAACATCGCCTATGCAGCCGTGATGGCTGGATACTCGGTTCTGTTTCGCACTGCCGCACAAATCATCGAGCATTTGCAATGTGATTCCCCGCAATTGCGTCGGCGTAGAATCCAGGCTTATGCGCGGCCCCATTTATTGTGCATTGACGAACTCGCCTACCTTTCCTACGACGATAATGCCGCCGATCTTCTGTACGAAGTTATCAACCGTCGATATGAACAGCGCTCGATCGTTATCACCACCAACCGCCCATTCAAGGAATGGAATCAGGTCTTTCCCAATGCCACCTGCATTGCCACGCTGCTGGATCGTCTCACTCACCACGCCGATGCAGCCGTCTTTGAAGGCGAAAGCTATCGCTTTCATGAAAGCGAAAAAGAATCCACTGCTCGGAGAAGCAAGAAATGACCGATCCCGTTTCCCAGGAAGAATCCAGCGGATATACAGCCACTGTGCTACATGCTTATCTCCAACTTCCGGAAACTCCGTCCAAAGCAAGTTCTAACGATAGGCAAACGGCGGCAACGCTGCACGCCCGCAGCGTTTCGCTGTTTGCTGTCGAATCGGCTCTATTGCTTGCGTCGGTGCGAAGGCTCACAAGATCTCCTGATATGCCTCCGCTGTCTCCCATACGATCCCTGGCTTACTTCCTGCCCGTCATCCAGGAAGTCCTCAATAATCCTATCTCTGAAGATTATTTGCACTACTTGCGAATAAAGCTGCGTTCATTCAGCGCTCGCAATAAAGTTGCTGCGAAGTAAAACCAGCCGGCATGCGTCCAGAAAAATACGTTTCTTCCTGATCGGCAACAGGTCTCGTCAGAAGGAACCGACTGCTGCGATCCGCAGAGCCAGGGCGCAAGTTCGTCCCAAAAAAACCTTGGTTCGCGGTTTCTCGCGAAGCCGATAAGCCACGGATATTCGGCTCCACGCGGATGTGGCTGAACCGGTGGTGATCCATTTTCCATATAGAACGATAAGCGGCATCCTGGGAAGTTTGGAGTCTCACTGGACGTGTAACACGCTTATCGGAGAAGTGACCCTGCAATTTTCCTGAAGTCCGGTTGTAGGAAATTGCGCCATAATGTCAATTGTGCGCTAAACGGCGGCCTTCCAGTTATCCGGTAACGTGACTATACGCTCATGTGGCTTCCTCAGTCCCCCTTCGTTAGTTGCGAACCAGACGCAAACGTTGCGGTGACCCGGATGCATGCTCCGCTAGCCGTTCGGCAGCAACACGATCTTGCCGAGCACTCCACCTTCACCCAACATCTCGTGCGCGCGGCGCGCCTGTTGAAGTGTCAACCGTTGCGCGATGAGGGGCTTGATCTTGCCTTGTTTGAGCAGGTCCAGCAGCATTAGCAGGTCATGACGGAACCACGCCGGCTTGAACCGCATCAACCACTGGATGCTGTACGGCACCATGCTCTTTCGGCCGGACTTGAACCAATTGCGTATGATGAACCAGCCCAATTCAGCGGATTCGCGAATGGGGTGACGTCCACCGCCACCTGAAACCATGCGCCCCCCACGCATTTTCGCCTGGAATCCGTAGGTCACTACCCGGCCTCCGTCGCGCAGGGCGTCGCGGGAGCGCCACAGGTTATCCCCCCCGATGCCGTCGAACACGGCGTCGACGCCAGCACCGGTAAGGCGATAAATCTCCTTCACGAAGTCCGCGTTCTTGTAATCGATGGGGATGCCGCCCAGTTCCCGGACCACCGCGGCCCCCTGAACTGAGCACGTCCCGTACATCTCGACGCCAGCCAGCTTTGCCAACTGCAACATCGCGGAACCGACGCCACCCGAGGCCCCGTGGATCAACATACGCTGTCCGGGCCGGACCTTCGCCGATCGATGCAGCATTTGATACGCGGTGATGTAGTTCAATACCACGGCGACCGCCTCAGCAGCATCTAATCCCGCAGGCACACGGACAAGCTTGCGTTGGGATACGCAAACGTACTGCGCGTAGCACCCGTGGATCGGCATGGCGGCGACTGTCTGGCCCAGTTCGAAGCCAGTCACGCCCTCGCCGAGTTGATCGACGGTTCCGACGAGATCCCAACCCGGCGTGTAGGGCACGCGCGGCGTTTCGGGATGGACGCCCTCGCGCGCCAGGACGTCTGGCAGACTGACCCCCGCCGCCAACACCTTCACCCGTACCTCGCCTGCCTTTGGCGTGGGGACATCTTCTTCAATGACTGTGATCACTTCCGGACCACCGTAGCGAGCGACCACGACTCGAATCTGACGCATGTTCCTGACCCTTTCCCCTATCCAATGATTCTTCCACAAGCGGCAAGAGCCTGCAATTCTCGGAATTTACTCCTTCAAAG
>JAJRBU010000233.1 GCA_028679315.1 Methanoregulaceae archaeon | reverse complement strand
CAGGGACAGCCGATGATTGGCCCTCCTTGTAAAACAGGCCTACGACAGCAATGTGACCGGGACCATCAACCTCGAGCTGCAGTGAGCCTTTGAACGAGCCTGATTTGAGACTCGGAAATATCTCGCTGGCAAATATGCACAAGTATCGATCAAGGCAATCAACACACAAAACCGCTTCCCGGCGATCATGGGATTCGGTTCGAGCCAAAATGCAACTATTCTTGTGCTTGTTGCTGTTTTCACTCAACGCATTCGCCTATGACGTGACACTGGCATCGGACATATCGGTATCGGAACAAGTGGCAGGATACCGCGTCTATTATGGGCAAGCATCCGGCGACTATGCTTTGGATGTGGATGTGCCGGGGCGTATGACTACGCTTGCGCCATCTCGGATCTGCCCGAAGGGACTTGGTATTTTGCATTGAAGGCTTATGACAGCGATGGCAATTTCAGCGTGTTTAGCAAAGAAGTGTTTGCTACGTTAGCGGAAGAGCCTCCACCCCCGACTCTCGATACATTGTTCATCACTCCCAATACCGTGACCAGTGGTGACACGGCTGAAGGAACCGTATTTTTGACGGACGGGGGCGCGTTGGTGCTTTTGAGCAGCAGCAACTCTTCGGTTGCAGCAGTCCCATCGAGCGTACTCATTGAGGAGAATGTCGCCTCCTCGACATTTCCCATTGAGACGTTTGCTGTCCAGAGCACCACAGGCCTCCGGTGATTTCGTCCATTACGTCATCGACTACAAATACGACTGCCACGATCCGTTGGAACACGAATGAGATTGCCACTACTGAAATGGATTACGGGGAACGTAGCAGAATGGTCAAAGGCGAATAGCGTCACCGACTGGGCTACTGAGAGCTTGGCGATAGCAAAAATGGCATATCGGGCGCCTGGAAGCGACCAACTCCTGAGGCCCGGAACCAAGCTGAGCGAGGACTACTACAGATTCGCGTTGCCGATAGTACAGGAGCAGCTGGCGAAGGCAGGATTCCGAGTAGCGGCCATCTTAAACGAGATTTTCCGGTGATAGATCAGGGGCTCGACAATGACGCTCGCAGATACCTTAGTTGCAGTCTGGCAGCAAGCCCTCGTCGAGGGTAAGTCCACGGTCGACCTGGAGGGCAAAATATACTCAGTCGGACTCACTCGGGCGAAAAAGCTACGCACCGTGCGTTTTGACTATGCCGATTACCAGCTTGACGGGATCGAACAGAATCCTGCAACAACCTCACAGTGGGCTGCGCTGGCGCGGAAAGGAAAGCGCGTAATGCAATTCAGTTGTCAGAATCGGTACGTTGCCAATGTCTGCGAGGGGCACCTGACACGCTATCCCGCCTGGAATGCGCTGCGCCTTCCCGAATGACTCGGATAGAGAAAGGAAACTATGCGCCAGTATGGACAAGCCTCAGTTTGCCTTCTGGTAGAATCAAACAAGCAGACAGCTGCCGTTCGGCGCCGGTATATATAGGCACGATTCAAGTCGCCGGCTATTTTTTGACATCAAGAGCAAAACCTTCAGATCGTCCTAAAAACTCGACGATGCGCCCGAGGATTCTCTCCGGATCAGGAGCCCAAAACAAATGGCCCACGTCGGGAATGATGTACAACTCAGCCTGCTCGATCCGGTCTTTAATAATGTGGGCGTTCTCGACCGGAATCAAAACATCCTGATCGCCGTGCACGATCATCACAGCGCATTTGATCTGAGGCAGTCGATCGTATGCATTAAAGGCCACAAGCCCGGCCATTGTGCGATCTGCAGTCTCAGGCGGGGTTGGAGGCAGCATCGAACGCTGCTCAATCATTAGCGCTCTAATTTCCGGATGGGTTCTGACGAAGTCCTCAGTGTAAAGCAGAGGCATGAGAATATCGAGGGCCTTATCCGGATCCAGTGCTGCTATTTTTGTGCCTTCCATCAGCTTCTGGCCGATTTCTGGCTGCGGCATTCTCGAATGTGTTCCCCCACCAGGCATGGTGCATCCAAGCACGACCTTTTCGACCTGCTCCGGATGACGCAGCACAAGCTCCTGTGCAATCATCCCACCCATCGACACCCCAAATACTTTCACCTTTGTCAGGCCTAGTGCGTTGAGCAAGTTGCCAGCGTCGTCGGCCATTTGTTCAATGGTGTAAATGCCCTCTGGCTTATCGCTCAAGCCAGTGCCTCGGTTGTCGAAGTAAATGCACTGGAACATGCTGAGCAGCGGTAGCAAAGGCAGCCACGCTGCACCTGGCTCCATGAATCCCATGATGAGAAGCAAGGGCTCGCCCTTGCCCGCGATTTCATAATGGATGTTTATCGATCCAGCCTTGATTGTTGGCATGCTCGTTTCACTCCAAGGAGAGTAGAAACTATGTGTATCACCCTACAGGCACTGAGTTCAACTCTACAGTTCAGGTTTCTTAGCCGATGTGGGGTCTCACAGCGATCAAAGCTGGCTGTGCAGTTCGTGATACGCCTCGAGGAAGTCTTTTCCTTCCGAAATCCATGGCTTCGGCCCCGCCTGGAGGCCGACGATCGCCTTGTCGCCGAGGGATGTCGGCAGCAGGAACCTGCTTCCTGGCAGGAATCGGAGCATCTCATTTCGCAGCCTCACGATAGCCAGGAGCTTGCAGATTTCGTTCTCGAGTTGGTCTTTATCTTGAAAAGTCTCTCTGCTGATCCGTGGAGATCATGGCAGCGTACTGGGAATTCATCGGGCTGGATATCGATGCCGTCAAGGACAACGATAGGCCCGAGATCCGTCACGCAGTCGGTGGAGACCTTTTCGACCGTCGATGGCTTCAGTGATAGAGGGATTGTGTTGATCTTGGAAACTTCCGCGCTATCATCGTATGCCATTGGATCAGGAAGTGTGGGACACGATGATCACCGATCCGAGACCCAGGAGCATCGCAAAACACGCTGAATACGACCGGAGCGATAGACTTGTAACCCTCGGTTTGCCAGGCCAAAGTCGGCTCTGTGACCTCGCCCTCGGCATCCAATCTGCCATGTCGTCCGAATTGAAACAGCAGGTTCAGGCTGCCTGCAACCAGTGGATGACAGAAGCGGCACGCTGTTTCAGCGTTTCACGGCCGACCGTACGGGTGCTTGGTTCACGCCCATTGCGCGTTTATGAAACTGTATCTACCGAACTCTTCGGCGACTATCAGCCGAAAACGACCGTAATTCGCGTCTGGATGCGGACGGCGGTTCAGAAACGGGTGACCTCTTTCGGGACTCTGCTCAACACATTGTGTCACGAATTCTGTCATCATCTGGACATAGTGAGGCTCGGTTTCCCCGGCAGCCTCCACACTCGCGGTTT
>JAJRBU010000265.1 GCA_028679315.1 Methanoregulaceae archaeon | reverse complement strand
CTTATCCCATGATCTGGTAGTTAGCACAAGCTCATCGCGGCTGAAAATGACCAACTTCTTTGGGTGGTACTCCCTCAGCATGAACTCCGTAAACTTCTTGCCAAAGGAGCCAGTACCGCCGGTCACTAAGACGTTTAGATTAGACCAGTCCATGGGAAACCTCATCAAATAAATTGGGTCAATGCGTCGTTGAGTCGTAGAGTCGTTGGGTCAAGAGAAAAAAAGTCGTAGGGGCACATAAAAAAAGTCGTAGTGTTGTAGGGTTTTGACGCAAAGACGCTAAGACACAAGGACAGATCGACTCTTTGAGTTGTAGGGTCATTGAAGGCACCAAATGATGAAGAGACACAAGGCAATGCCAACTATATCGAGGAAAACGTCTACCACTGAGGCGTTGCGGCCGGGGATGTAAGCTTGGTGGATTTCGTCAGCAACTCCGATCATGGTAGCTACCAAACCAACAATAAGGAATCGGGTTGAGTGAGACTTTGAGGGGACAAAAGAGAAAAACAAAAGCAAAGTCAAAATGCCATACAAAGGAATATGAAGAAGGCTGTAAGGGTTAAACGGCGATAAATCGGAAATCACAGAAGAATCGGCAAAGAGAAAAATGCCAGCGATGTAAACAACCGAGAACAATCGGAATAAAAAGTTAGTCACTGAGTTATTAAGTTATTGAGTAATTGGGTGATTGAGTTATTGGATTACTAACCGAATAGTTGAGCAGGTTTAGTAGGTCAAGTGGTAGTAGACGAAGATACAATTCAACTCTTCAAACTTCTCTTACCGGACTCCGCATCACTGACATAAACCCAGACAATCTCGTCCATAATTCTGGAATAAAAGTGTCCCTGCTTAATAAGAGATTCACACTCATCTCTTGTATAAACCAACACATCGCTAGGCACGGGAAGTTTCTCCACATTCCACTCTGACCCTCTCCTCTCGAATGTTCGCTCCGAACTTTCTACAATGATGAGCAGATCGAGGTCGCTTCCCACACCGCTATTTCTACGGGCATAGGAGCCAAAGTAACCGATGCGTAAAACTCCTGGCCGTTTGTGTCCGGCTTCTCCGGCCCACTGGCGAACCGCGCGGTCAACAGTCCGGAGATCAGGCCATTTGAGAACGGACGAATTCAATAATCTCACTGGCATAGGAAATTGCCTCATTGCTATGTAATGGTCCATAGTGTTCGAACGGTGCACCTTCAGGATGACTGTTTGGGTATCGAGCAGGTATATAGAAGTTATCCAGAATGCGACCCTTCTCAATTAATTCCTTAGGCAACAGAACAGTTTCCGGTAATTCCGAAAGAAGCTTAGCAATTACATGGCCCCATGCTTCTTGCCCTAAATAAAGGTGCAGAGCTTTAACGGCCTTCTCTGCTGCTTGCTGAGCAGCGAAGCATGCCCACTCATGGCGCCCAGCTTTGCGAGAATCTTCTGCCTGGCCTAAGTCCTTCCCTGCCTGACTTAACCAATCACGAGAACGATCTGGCATATTTCTTGAGCCTCAACATAGATGGGTTCCTTCCGTTGCTATTATATACCCTTACCTCGACTGTGGCAATGGGTTACCGGATTATTGGATAACTCCGTTGATTGCTTGTACCAAGAATAGGTTTTTTCAATTCCTTCCACCAGATTTATCCGTGGTTCCCACCCGAGCTTTCTCAATCTGCTCACGTTTAGGAGTTTCCGTGGCGTTCCATCCGGCTTAGATAGGTCCCAGGTGATTTTGCCATCAAATCCGACTGCCTCTCTGACTATCTCGGCAAGCTCCTTTATGGTTAGATCTTGGCCCGTTCCAATATTAACAATTTCGCTTCCGTCGTAGCAGTGCATCAGAAAGATACACGCATCGGCAAGATCATCAACATAAAGAAATTCGCGGCGGGCGCTTCCGCTCCCCCATAAAACAACACTTTCAGAGGTTATCCCGATACTTTTCAGAGCGGCTGCAATGGCGGAATCAGAGGTTTCAGATACACCTTGTGGCAATGTGTTGAAACCCAGGGGGTATTTTTCGATATCCCGTTTCAGAGCTTTATATTCTCTCTCCCTTAGAAGTTTGGCCAGGTGGAATTTTCTAATCATTGCGGACAAAACATGGGACTTTTCGAGGTCAAACTGATCATTTGGTCCGTACAGGTTTGAAGGCATTACCGAAATGAAATTTGTTCCAAACTGCCGGTTGTAGGATTGGCACATTTTAATGCCAGCAATTTTTGCCACAGCATAAGGTTCATTTGTAGCTTCCAGTTCTCCCGTAAGGAGAGAACTCTCTTCCAGCGGCTGAGGAGCCAATTTTGGATAAATACAGGAGCTCCCCAGAAAGAGCAGCTTGTTGACCCCATGCTTATATGCAGCATGAATTACATTGGTTTGGATCATTAGATTTTCATAAATGAAATCAGCCGGGTATGTGTTGTTGGCCAGGATTCCTCCAACTCTGGCAGCTGCTAAGAATACGTAATTTGGCCTTTCATGAGCGAAGAAGTCCTCCACGTCCTTCTGACTTCCAAGGTCCAGCTCTTGATGCGTTCTTGTAAGCAAACCATCGAAGTCTTCACTCTGAAGTCTTCTCAGGATTGCAGACCCTGCAAGGCCCCGGTGACCAGCAATAAAGATTTTTGAAGATTTATCCATCACGTGTAAAGATTGAAGTGTTTATGATTTGATAGCTTTCGGATGACATCCTTGCTATGCTTCATATCGTTCAGTTCCTTGATGTCAGCGTCCACCATCATTTTGACGAGATCTTTGAATCTTATTTCTGGCCTCCAGCCCAGCTTCTTTTCTGCCTTGGTGGCATCTCCCTGTAGAAAATCGACTTCCGTAGGTCTGAAATATTTCGGATCAATGACCACATGTTTTCTCCAGTCCAAATTTGCACAAGAGAAGGCTTCAACTACAAACTCCTTCACAGAGTGTGATTCTCCTGTTGCTATGACAAAATCATCTGGCTTTTCCTGTTGGAGCATAAGCCACATGGCTTTCACATAATCGCCTGCATATCCCCAATC
>JAJRBU010000263.1 GCA_028679315.1 Methanoregulaceae archaeon | reverse complement strand
ATGCAGGAATATAATTATAGATCTTTATTCTTTTCAGGAGTTCATCCCCTGTCTCTTTCTCCCCGGAGAGGTTCATCGCCTTTACTTCTATGATGATGTCGTCGAGCAGGCTGATCCCGACCACGATACCCCCTACATCGAACTGCCGGATCCGCCACATTGCCTCCGCTACACAACAGGATTTCTCATCCACTGGAACCACACCCCGGTATTCCCAGGTAAGGGAAGAAGTTGCCGAATACGAATCCGGCTAACGTGGAAAACCCGACCACCAGGAGGGCATAGATCAGGGTCTTTTTCCCTCCCATGATCCGATAGAGGACGAGGAGGCTCGGAAGGCTTACGGCTGGTCCGGAAAGGAGGAGGGAGAGTGCGGGACCCCCGGCAATCACCCCCTGGGTATACCCCGAACGTGCCGCCGATAATGGGGACTTCGAGGAGGGTGGGCATATAGAGGAGTGCCCCGACGAGCGAGACCAGGAGACAGGCACCGAGCGAGTTATCGCCGAAGAACGGCTTGAAGGTTTCAGGGGGGAGGAAGTAGGCGATGAACCCCACCACGAAGGTCCCGGCAATGAGGATAGGGAAGATCTTCTTGGTGAGAACCCAGATCTCGTAGCCCCATTCGGTCACCTCGTCCAGTTCGAAGTAGTAGATGAGCAAGAAGGCGACGGCGAGCGTCAGGAGGTATACGATTGCGAGACGGGTTGAGAAGGGAATGAGCGCCGACGCCCCAATCACAAGGATGAGCACCAGGAACACGAAGAACAGCGGTACTACCCATTTCGGGCGGGTAGCCTCTTCTGCCGCCGATACAAATCCCTTGCCGATAGCGGTCACTTCCTTATCATAGGACCGGAAGATCGTGGCCATGATAAGCCCAATGGCGATGGACATAGTGATGGCAAAGAACGCTCGTGCAATACCGATATCCCAGCCGAGCACGCTGGCAGTATAGATAATCGCCAGGATGTTGATGGCAGGTCCCGCATAGAGAAACGTGGTGGCAGGGCCGATCCCGCTCCCTTTCTTCAGGATCCCGGCAAACAGCGGCAGGATAGTGCAGGAGCAGACGGCAAGGACAACCCCGGAGATGGACGCGATCCCGTATGAGACTGATTTCTTTGCCTCGGGACTAAAGTACTTGAGTATCGCCTCTTTCTTGATGAAGACCGCGATAGCTCCGGCGATGAAAAAAGCTGGTACCAGGCAGGTGACGACATGTGCCGCAAGGTATTCGATGACGGCATCAAGACCGGAGAGTAACGCCCCGGTAATCGGGTCGGTCATGGATGGCTCTCACCTTCAAACATACTACGGGATCGTTCAGGATTCAATCGCTCCCTCCTCTCGATATAGCATTTCAACTATAATTGAAATATTGTGAGACATAAAACTTCTGACAAGACAAAGTGAGAAGCTGACAGGGGAACCAGGTTCCGAATGAACAGTTTATGAGATCAGAGTATGGTATAGTAATTTGAAATGTCAGGGCAGGTCAGGACAGCGCGAAAGGATATCGAATCCCTCTCGATTCCCAAAGAGGTTGCCGAATCGCTCTTTTCATGCGGAGGCGTGGAGGGGCTCGTCGATCAGCTTCCTCCGGATGGAGTCTTTGAACAGATGCGGGACTGGTACCAGGCCTGTGTTGATCCGGTCCGTCTGAAGATCCTTTCGCTCCTCATGGTCCAGCCGCTCTGTGTCTGCGTGATAAAAGCGGTGGTCCGGATGGCCGATTCCAGGTTGTCCTACCACCTGAATATCCTGAAGAAAGCCGGGATGATCGAAGGCGAGCAGCAGGGGCAGTGGATCATTTACCATATTACTGACGAGGCACGCATGTTCCTCGAACAGGAGAGGAATCGGTTTCTTCGCTCCAATTCATCCGGAATCGTGAAGTGAGGGAAGAGAATGGACCTCCAAAAAGTTGTTGAATGCTCACCGGATAACCCTTTGAAAAAAGATCTCATCCGGATGAAAGGATCGAACATCGTCCTGGTGTGCCTTCAGGCAGGTCAGGAAATCGCGCCGCACCCGGAACCGTATGCCGTGGTATTTGTCGTCCTCCAGGGAGAGGGGGTCATCACTGCAGGGAGTGCCAGGCATCCCGTGAAACCCCTGCACCTCGTATCGGTCGGAAAGGATGAGAACCGGGGAGTCCAGTGTGACCAGCGGATGATGCTCCTCGGCATCCGCGATGACGTCTGATGGAGAGTCCGTATGTCGGAAGCGATAGAAGTCACCGACCTGACGAAAATCTTTGGCACTACGGTTGCAGTCGATCATATCTCGTTCTCGGTAAAGGAAGGAGAGATCTTCGGTTTCCTCGGTCCGAACGGGGCCGGAAAGACCACCACCACCCGGATGCTGACCGGTGTTATCCCTCCTGATTCCGGCTCTGCACTGATTCTCGACCATGACATCCAGCATCAGCCGGTAATGGCCAAACAGGGATTCGGGGTTGTACCAGAGACCTCCAACGCGTATGCCGATCTCACTGCCTGGCAGAACCTGATGCTGATGGGGGACCTGTATGGCCTTCCTCATGCCCATGCATCGGATCGGGCTTCGGATCTCCTGAAGACCCTCGGGCTTCTCGAACGGAGGGACCAGAAAGTGCAGGCCTATTCGAAGGGGATGAAGCAGCGGCTCATCCTGGCGATGGCCCTTCTCCACAAACCTGGGCTCCTATTCCTCGATGAGCCGACAAGTGGCCTCGATGTTCAGAGCTCCCAGATGATCCTCTCCCTGCTCCGTGACCTGAGCCAGGAGGGGACCACGATCTTCCTGACCACGCACAACATGGAGGAGGCAAACCGGCTCTGCAATAGGATTGCTATCATCCGGAGTGGGAAGATTGTCGCGCTTGATGCCCCGGAAAAACTGAAGGCAGCGATCGATCGCCTCCACCGGATTGAGGTGAGTTTCGACCGTGATATACCCGCCAATGGTCTAGCCCGGCTCCCGGGAGTGGTGCATGTGGACAGGACCGGTGACAAGTGGCAGATTACCGTAGAAGATCGGGATTTAGTCATCAGGTCCCTGGTCACGTTCAGCCAGCAGCAGGGCGCTGTGATTGTCACGCTCAATACCCTTGCACCCTCACTCGACGATGCATTTCTCCGGCTGACCCGGGAGGTCCCACCATGAATCCGGCAGGGTTCTCAGAACAGGTCCGGAGAGCATGGGCGATTGCCAGGAAAGACATCCGGATCTATTACATCAAGGGTCCGGTACTCATCTTCGGGATCTTCATGCCGGTCTTCCTCTTCCTCGCCTTCCTGATGGGGAGCCGGCAGCTGCCGCTCGCGTTCCTTGTCTCGGGACTGGTCGGGATGGCACTCTTTTTCACGGCGACAGCGGTATCCCCGGCCATCTTCCCATGGGAGGGGCAGGCAAAGACCCTCGAACGGCTCGCATCGTGTCCGATCACAGTGGAGGCAATCGTCTTTGGCGATATGATCGCATCGACCCTCTTCGGTATCGGGATAACGCTCATCACGGTAATTATCGGGCTCGCACTCGGCCTCCCGCTCCTGCATGCCATCACATTGGGTACCGGAATCCTGCTCGCAGCATGCTGCTTCTCCGCAATCGGGATGTTGCTTGCCGTCCCTCCCACCAACACCCCGTCAAACATCATGATGCTCTCGTCGTTGATCAAGTTTCCGATGGTCTTTATCTCGGGCATCTTCATCCCCCTGGAGCAGATGCCTCCCTGGGGGCTGGCACTCGCGGCCTTCTCCCCACTGACCTATTTCACAGACATCGTGCGGTACTCCTTCACCGGGACGAACTATTTCCCGGTCCCCGGCGATGTTGCGGCATTGATTCTGTTTACTATTGTACTGACGGCAGGGACGATGTACCTGCATAAGAGGACTATGCCAAAGAGAATGTAGGGGGGATCTACTAGCCTCTCGTCGCTAACCTGGGCGGGGCATTGCTACCCCGGTTTCGCACCCCGTCCTCTGTACTGGCCTTCTCGTCTCTTGAGGGAAGGTTGTGATAATAAGAGATACCGCCCGGACACTTACCTTGTAGGAACACCTTGAAGAAATCACTGGATCCCATGCAACCTCGACAAGCGGCCAATGGAATGGTCTGCAGAGGCGCGATTCAGCCATGATAAGGAGCCCGCTATGAAACCTCGGGATTTGTCGTTGCAATTTTCTATCGCGTCACCCGTTCAAGAGCAAGAGCCCCTAATTGAGCCATTGCTACCGGGACCCCTTTTGTTTCAAGTGCTAACACAGCATCAGGGTCCTGGAAGGCAAATGCGAGCACTCCATAGACGAGGCCATGAGCTTTCATCGGGACATAATGCCCGATCCCTCCTACCAGGGTATCAGTACCTCTCCCTGCCACTTCGCCATTGTCATAGACCCATCGGGCGATTGTCATATCTTTATCAGTGAGGGGATAGTCCTTGTCACCCGTGGCAACCCTGAGATCCCCGTCATCAGGAACGAAGATAGCGACTTTTCCCGGGGCAAACAATCGCATGTGTCGTGCTATGATTTCCAGCATCTCATCGTAATTTCGTGCATCTACCAGATCTCTTGACAAACCGGCAACTGCCGCTACCGTCGTCTCGCTCTCACGTATCTGGGGGATGAGGTAGCGCAGGCGATTTGCCAGGTGACTGATGAGGATGGCGATGACAACATACCCTGCAAAGGAGATGAAGTATTCCCAGTCTTCGATGTTGAACATATAATAGGGGGCTACGAAAGCAAAATCGAAAACGATGATACTCATTACTGCGGCAAAAATCGATGCTTTCCGGCTGAAGAACCAGGCACTGACCAGTACCGGCAGGAGCTGGATAATAATAAGATTCGCTGTGCTGATCGTGCCGATCAGCAGATAATTGAGGAGCGTGACCGCAAGGATAAGCACGGTGGTGATGATGTAGTCTCGCGGGATAAGGTGGGGAATCTGCTGTTCGATAGGGATTGACGGGGCTCCCTTGGCATCGAAGAGGATAATGTCGATTCCCTGAGATTTCCGCATGATCCGATACACCGGAGAGACCAGGATATCAAGACCCCTGGGTTTCCCGAGCATAATGGTCGTCACGTTGTTCTGGCTCGCATATCGCAGGATCTCGTAGGCCACATCCTCTCCACGATAGACCACCACTTTCCCCCCCAGTTTCCGGGCAGTATCCATGGCGTCCCGGAGCCAAGCCCGTTCCTGCTCGGTCGGTGGTCCTTCCCGCTCTTCCTGGATTGAGAGCACCACCCACTCCGCGTTCATCCGCTGGGAATCCCGATAGGCTGCCCTCACCATGGCTTCAGCCATAGGACCCGGGCGGATCGCCACGAGGATCCGATCCACCGCTGGCCAGGGACCGGGGATGGCTCGTGCCCGCATATGAGTCACCATCTGCTTGTCGGTCCGCCGGGCAAGATACCGGAGGGTGAGCTGGCGAAGCGCGATCAGGTTTCCTGAAGAGAAGAAATGATCCACTGCCTGGGTTGCCATATCCCCGAGATACACTTTTCCTGCTTTCAGGCGGGCGATCAATTCCTCGGGGGTGAGGTCAATGAGCCGGATATCTTGTGCGAGATTGAAGAAGGTATCCGGGACGGTCTCCTTGACCTGGATCTCGGTGATTTGCGAGATGGCATCGTTCAGGCTCTCGACATGCTGGATATTGACCGTGGTGTAGACGGAGATCCCGGCCCGGAGGAGTTCTTCAATGTCCTGGTACCGTTTCAGATGGCGGGAGTTCGGGGCATTGGTATGGGCCAGTTCGTCAACAAGGACGATGGATGGTTTCCTTGCGATGATGGCATCGATGTCCATCTCCCTGATATCGAGCCCCTGGTACCAGATGCGTGAAACTGGG
>JAJRBU010000234.1 GCA_028679315.1 Methanoregulaceae archaeon | reverse complement strand
TTATTCTTCTCCTCCTCCTGACGATATTCAATGCTGCACTCGGCTTTCACCAGGAATCGAAGGCTGCAGCCAGTGTTGCAGCCCTGAATAAGATGATGAAGATCATGGCGAAGGTGCGGCGTGATGGAAGCATAACCCAGGTGGAAGCCGACCAGATCGTTCCCGGCGATATCGTGATTGTCGATGCCGGCGACCGTGTTCCTGCAGACGGCCGGGTCATTGTTGCTGCGACACTCCAGATCGAAGAATCTGCCCTGACAGGGGAGAGCACGGCAGTAGAGAAGAATACCGATGTGATCACGAAGCAGGACCTGCCTCTCGGTGACCGGGTGAACATGGCCTTCATGAACACGAATGTGACCCGGGGCCATGGCGAGATTCTCGTTACTGAAACCGGCATGAGCTCGGAAGTCGGTCACATCGCGACTATGCTCAGGGAACAGAAGGTGGAAAAAACTCCCCTCACTCAGCAGATTGACAGGGTCACTCTGTTCATCATCGGGATGGCATTGCTCGCCTTTGTCAGCATCGTCGCCATCGGGTTATCCCAAGGTGAATCGTTCTCGACCCTGTTCAACATCGGGGTATCTCTTGCCATCGGCTCGATCCCCGATGCGCTGCCTGCCGTTGTCATTACTATTCTCTCTATCGGGACCGTCGCGATGGCGAGCAAGCATGCCATCATCAAGAGTCTCCCCGCGGTCGAGACGCTGGGGTCAACGTCGGCAATCAACTCGGACAAGACCGGGACTCTCACCATGAACCAGATGACCGTCCGGGTCATCGCAACGGTGAAGCACCGCTATAATGTGACGGGGGAAGGCTACAGCTTCGACGGGAAGATACAGAGGACCTTTGGAGACCCCGGGGAAGACCTCGACCATGTCTTCTTCCCCTGTGCGCTCTGCATCGACACCGAGATCAAGGACGGGCAGGTGATCGGGGATCCGACCGAGGCTGCCCTCTATGTCCTTGCAGAGAAAGGCGGGGTAAATGTGGAGGAGTTCAGGAAGAATAATCCAAGGATCGCCAGTATCCCCTTCGATTCCGATTACAAGTTCATGGCAACCTTCCATGCCATGAAGAATCCTGCGGGAACACCGGTGATCCGGGCCTATGTCAAGGGAGCCCCCGATGTGATCCTGGAACGGTCCACGTACGGCCTGATGCCCGACGGATCAGCCCATCAGATGACTGCCGATGAGAAAAAGCTCGTACTGAAGGAGAACGAGCGTATCGCGAGCGATGGGTTGAGGGTCCTCGCATTTGCAGAGAAGGAATTCGACCCGGTGGCCTTCAACCCGAAAGCCGACCTGATGCCGCTGATGCAGGGGCTCATGATGACTGCACTCATCGGTGAAGTGGACCCACCGCGTGCAGAAGCAAAGGATGCGATCACGAAAGCAAAGAAGGCGGGAATCCGGGTCAGGATGATTACCGGCGACCATGCAGTAACTGCCGCAGCGATCGGAAGGGAACTGGGAATCGATGGACGGGCGGTTACCGGTGCGGAGTTTGCGGCGCTGAGTGATGAAGAGGCGGAAAAACAGGTCGATGACATCGGAGTCATCGCACGGGTTGCTCCCGAGCATAAAGTCAGGCTGGTACATGTCCTCCGGAAGAGAGGAAACATTGTTGCCATGACAGGGGATGGCGTGAACGACGCCCCGGCAATCAAGGCAGCAGACATCGGTATCGCCATGGGCATTACCGGAACCGATGTTGCAAAGGGGGCTGCCAAGATGATCCTTACCGATGACAACTTTGCAACGATCGTAACGGCTGTCGAGGAAGGGCGTAAGATCTACGATAACCTCCAGAAGTTCCTGCGGATCCAGATCGCCAACTTGTTCATGTTCATCCTGGCATTCCTCGGGTCATCGGCCTTTGCCATTGCCGGCACTGCTCTTTTCACCCCTGGGCAGGTGCTCTGGATCCACATGCTTGTCGTCGCTCCTATCGGGATAGCGTTTGGCCTGGATACCGCTTCTCCTGGTATCATGACCCGGAAACCCCGGAAATATGACGAGCAGATCATCTCGAGAGGGATGTATGTCAGGTTGTTCATTGCAGGGGCATTCATGGCCGCCATGGCACTTTATCTCTATCAGGCAGGGGAGGCAACCTCTGGCTCTTCGCAGGTCGGCCAGACCATGGCGATCGTGACACTCTCGCTGATGAACATCTTCCTTGCATTGAACCTCCGGTTCCCCACCGATACCGCATTCCAGGGCGCAACATTCTCGAACCACCGGCTTTTATATGCCTATCTCTGGATCCTATTTGGCACGATCCTCATTACCGAGACACGCCTTTTACAATCACTCTTCGGCACCGTCTCACTGAGTGCGTATCAGTGGCTGATCTGCTTAATCCCAGGGGTGATTCTCCTCGTTATCGGGGAGGTCGTAAAATTAGGGCTCAGGCATAAGGAACATGCATCATCGACTCCAGCAGTGTAATCGTCAGTGCCCACCATCCTTTCCTCCTTTTTTAAAAGGAAATACTCTTCCCTACGATTTACCCGGTCCTCCAAATGGGGGATGTCGTTGCGATATGCAATTTTAGGGGAAAATCTCTCCAATACGAATGAAAGCTGCTTGAGCGAGGAGGTTCTCAGCCTCGTCTAAATATGCCAGCTGCAATGGTCCTGTCTGTCGGTATTGATAATCAGGGATATCGATTACTCCGGCTCTGAATCCAAAAAAGAGCTTCACGGCGATCTGGAACAGCGCACTAATGAGCTGGTGATGAGTACTATCGAGGACCATGTTTTGCAGCACCTGGATCTAGATGGAATCATTGGAATGATCGGGAAGAACCATTATAGTTGGATCGTTCCAGGATGCTGTTATCATGTATCAGCGGGCATCTGCAGGATGAAGTTTTTTTAGTAAAGGGTCCGTTGGCTAGGAACAGATTTCATCTACTTTTTGGAATAATCCAGCGCCTCAATTACCAGAGGGATTACAATACCAAAAAGCAGCATGCATATTACTTCCCACCGCTTAGGGGAGATCGAGAAAGAGATGGAGAAGCTGGGAGACCGTGCGGAAGGCGAAATCTCCTGCAATTACGGTACTGTATATGTTCTGAAACAGATAACAGCACTACGGAAGGAGATCCC
>JAJRBU010000128.1 GCA_028679315.1 Methanoregulaceae archaeon | reverse complement strand
TGGGTGAGGACGGTTCCTGTTTCGGGGAGAAGGGCAGCACCATGATTGCCTATAGCGTGACATGCTGCGGCATCCTCATCTGCCACTTTCTTTGCCTCATTTACTGCAAGAACACGGACCTCTTCCACGGATCTTGCCTGTCTGATCCTTGAAAGAACCCTAAGCACTCCCCATGACAGGTTCACTGCGGTCGGACGGGCTTTTCCGATATCAAGGGCAGCAGATTCGACCAGGTGAAAATAACGATCAAAATCTCTCTCCCGGATAGTCATTGCAGCAAGGGCTACCCCGTAGGCACCTGCAACTCCGAGTGCCGGCGCCCCCCGGACTTCAAGTCTCCTGATCGCGGTTATAAGGCGGTCAACAGTTCTGCAACGGATACTATGATACGACAAGGGCAATTTTGTCTGGTCGATGAGAAGTATGGAACTCGTAGTTTCATCCCAGGAGATGGTCTCGAGCGATTTCATTTCAGCAGTCCTTTACCGCATCGAGAAATGCCCGCATGGCAGCAGCCTGACCCTGGGCTACACAGTCAGGAATATCTTTTGGCGAGACGGATGTCCCGGCGATATAAATTCCGGGCCTGATCGTAGCAACACAATTGATCTTATCATCGAGCGAGGTAAAAAATCCGGTTGTTTCAACAGGAATGCCACAACGGGCTGCAACTTCTGCCGAATCCCGTGCAGGACCGATCCCGACCGAGAGGACGACCAGTTCAGGCCGGATCTCTTCCATCTTGCCGGTCTCGGTATTTTCTATCCGGAGTATCATCTCCCCGCCGCCCTCGATGATCTCTGCCGGCATGCCCCGTAAAAACCTGACACCCAGAGACTTTGCACGTTCGAAATACTCTTCATATCCCTTGCCGTACGCCCTGATATCCATGTAGAGAATCGTCACTTCCGTATCAGGGTATTTTTCACGGATGAGCATTGCATTCTTTATCGCGTACATGCAGCAGACACCCGAGCAGTAAGGGCGGCCGAGCGGAACATCCCTGGATCCCACGCACTGAATGAATACCACATGCCGGGGAATTTTTCCATCCGAAAGTCTCCGGACGGAGCCGCTGGTGGGCCCGCTCGCGTTCATCATGCGCTCAAATTCGAGGCTCGTGATAACATCGGGATACCGGAGATACCCAAACTGATCTTTTTTTGCTGCTTCAAAGACTTCATAACCGGAAGCTATGATGATACTTGCAGCCTCAATAACAGATTCCGAAGCTCTGTCCTCCTTTTGTACAGCCTCTCTGCCACAGATATCATAGCACAGACCGCATTCGATGCAGTGCTCCGGGTCCTTGATAACAATATCGGGAACAACCTGGGGATGGGGTTTATATATGGCTTTTCTTATCCCGATACCGGCATCAAACCGGTTATAAACTTCCACGGGACAGATACGGATACAGTCCCCGCAGCCGTTGCACAGCTCTTCATCGATATACCGGGGATTTTTTCTTATCGTAACCCGGAAGTGCCCTTTCTCACCCTCGATCCCTATCACTTCACTGCAGGTATGAATCCTTATGTTGGGATTCCTGGAGACATCGAGCATCTTTGGCGAGAGGATACACATCGAGCAGTCGTTTGTCGGGAATGTCTTGTCAAGCTGGGCCATATGCCCGCCAATCGAGGGCTCTCGTTCAATCAGATGAACCATGATGCCGTGGCCGGCAAGGTCGAGAGCAGCCTGGATCCCGGTTACCCCTCCCCCTATGATTACCACGTCACCCATCAGAGATAGCTCCTCGCAAGATCCCAGTAATTCCTGGCATTTTTCACAATGTGTTCCTGCTGCTCTTCTGACACCTGCTTGATTGGCCTGCCCGGTACTCCTACGACAACCGAACCGGGCGGAATCTTTGTCCCCTCCGTAACAACGGTTCCCGCACCAAGAAGGGAGTTCTGTCCGATTTCAGCACCGTTCAATACGATTGCCCCCATCCCCACGAGCACCCTTTCTGCTATTCTGCAACCATGGAGGATTGCCCCGTGTCCGACAGAGACATCGGTTCCGATAATGACCGGAAATCCTGAACTCGTATGCAGAACCGCATTGTCCTGGATATTAGACCGGTCGCCTATCACAATACGATCCTTATCGGCCCGGATAACGGCACCATACCAGATGCTTATCTCATATCCGAGCGTCACATCGCCAAGAACGGTGGCATTGGGTGCAATAAAGACCTGATCTCTCCGTGCGTTATCCACAGCCATAATAACATAGGAAGTTTATTATCTACCACAATGAAGGTTATGGTCGGGGGAACCTTTGATCCCCTCCATGACGGCCATAAACGGCTGATCACGAGATCGTTCGAGCTTGCCGGAAAGGTGGGGTGGGTGACCATAGGGCTCACCACTGACCTTTTTGCGAGCAGGAAATGCCATCCGGTAAGGGAATATTCTGTCCGCAAGGCTTCCCTTGAACGGTATATACGGGAATGTGGTTTTCCCGCAAAATACGATATCGAGCCTTTGTCAGATCGTTATGGATCTGCGGTGGCGGAAGATTTTGATGCACTTGTTGTCAGCGAGGAGACGCTCCCGATTGCCAATGAAATAAATATTCTCCGCAGAAAAGAGGGAAAACGGAAGGTGGATATCCACCAGATCACCTGTGTTCTCGCAGAGGATTCCCGGTGGATATCCAGTACCCGTATTTATCGTGGCGAGATTGATGAGCACGGGCGGCTCCTTCACCAGGAATAGGATCGCACCAGAAATG